>JABDIQ010000109.1 GCA_013003655.1 Winogradskyella sp.
AAGCATCTGAGAGAGATTTCGGAGATCTTCCATCAGTTTTAAAAGGAAATACATCTGTGATGTATTCTGAAACCGGTAATGTACCAGCTAAGTTAATAAAGACCTTCCGTAAAAAATCAGATAAACCTTTATTAAAAGGGGCATTTATTGAGGAAGCGGTTTACATAGGCGACAACCAATTAGACATGTTAGTAGACATCAAATCTAAAGAAGAATTAATTGGAGAAATCATAGGATTACTTCAGTCGCCAGCCAAAAATGTGGTCTCGGCTCTTCAATCGAGTGGTGGAAAACTTTCAGGGATCATAAAAACTTTATCTCAAAAAGAGGGATAAACCTAAACGCGTACGCACTTATACAATTATAAATTATTATTAAACACATTATTAAAACGATAGAAAAATGGCAGATTTAAAAGATTTCGCAGAACAATTAGTAAACCTTACTGTAAAAGAGGTAAATGATTTAGCAACTATATTAAAAGATGAGTATGGTATCGAGCCTGCTGCTGCTGCTGCAGTTGCTGTTGCTGGTCCTGCCGCTGGTGGAGAAGCTGAAGAAGCACAAACTGAATTTGATGTTATTTTAAAAGCAGCTGGTGGTTCTAAATTAGCTGTAGTTAAATTAGTTAAAGAATTAACAGGTTTAGGTTTAAAAGAAGCTAAAGGTTTAGTTGATGAAGCACCAAGTGCTATCAAGGAAGGTGTAACTAAAGATGAAGCAGAAGCTTTAAAAGCATCTTTAGAAGAAGCTGGAGCTGAGGTTGAGCTTAAGTAAGCTTAATGTCTCAAAAACATAAAGGTTTAGGTCTGAAGAATTAATCTTTAAGACCTAAGCCATTTTGCGTATATAATTATTACATACGTTATCACTATTTATTTTAATCATAATTCCGTCTATTGATGTTATCAACACAAGCTGAAAGATTAAATTTCTCGTCTATTGTAAATAGAACAGAATACCCAGATTTCTTGGATATTCAGATTAAATCCTTTCAGGATTTTTTCCAGTTAGAAACAAAATCTGATGAAAGAGGTGATGAAGGTCTTTATAATACCTTCATGGAAAACTTTCCAATTACAGATTCACGTAATCAATTCGTTTTAGAATTTTTAGATTACTTCGTAGATCCACCAAGATATGCTATTGATGAGTGTATTGAAAGAGGACTAACTTACAGCGTTCCGCTAAAGGCAAGGTTAAAGTTATATTGTACAGACCCTGAACATGAGGATTTCGAAACTATTGTTCAAGATGTGTACTTAGGAACTATACCTTATATGACACCTTCTGGTACTTTTTGTATCAATGGTGCAGAACGTGTAGTAGTTTCTCAATTACACCGCTCACCGGGAGTATTCTTTGGTCAATCTTTCCATGCAAATGGAACAAAATTATATTCAGCAAGGGTTATTCCATTTAAAGGATCATGGATTGAGTTTGCTACAGATATCAATCAGGTAATGTATGCATACATTGATAGAAAGAAAAAATTACCTGTTACTACGCTTTTCCGTGCTATTGGATTTGAGCGTGATAAAGATATATTAGAGATTTTTGATTTAGCTGAAGAAGTTAAAGTATCAAAATCTGGATTAAAGAAATATTTAGGAAGAAAATTAGCTGCTCGTGTATTAAACACATGGCACGAAGATTTTGTTGATGAAGATACAGGTGAAGTAGTATCAATCGAGCGTAATGAGATTGTGCTTGATCGTGATACTGTTTTAGATAAAGAAAACATAGAAGAAATTCTTGAAGCAGATGTTAAAACGATTCTTTTACATAAAGAAACATCTGAACAAGGTGATTATGCAATTATTCATAATACGCTTCAAAAAGATCCAACAAACTCTGAAAAAGAAGCTGTTGAACACATCTACAGACAATTACGTAATGCTGAGCCGCCAGATGAAGAAACAGCGCGTGGAATAATTGATAAATTATTCTTCTCAGACCAACGATACTCTTTAGGAGAAGTTGGGCGTTACAGAATGAACAAAAAATTACAGTTGGATATTGGAATGGATAAGCAAGTGCTTACCAAAGAAGATATCATTACTATCATAAAATACTTAATTGAGCTTATTAATTCAAAAGCTGAGATTGATGATATTGATCACTTATCAAACAGACGTGTACGTACTGTTGGTGAGCAATTATCTCAACAATTTGGTGTTGGTTTAGCCCGTATGGCTCGTACTATTCGTGAGCGTATGAATGTACGTGACAACGAGGTATTTACACCGATAGATTTAATTAATGCTAAGACATTATCGTCTGTTATTAATTCATTTTTTGGAACAAACCAGCTTTCTCAATTTATGGATCAAACGAATCCATTAGCTGAAATTACGCATAAGCGTCGTTTATCAGCTCTTGGACCAGGAGGATTATCTAGAGAAAGAGCAGGGTTCGAGGTTCGTGATGTTCACTATACACACTACGGACGTTTATGTCCAATTGAAACACCAGAGGGACCAAATATTGGTTTAATTTCTTCACTTTCAGTTTTTGCTAAAGTGAACTCAATGGGATTCATTGAAACTCCTTACAGACCTGTAAATGAAGGGGTTGTTGAAATAAAAGGAGAGCCTATTTATTTAAGTGCCGAAGAAGAAGAAGATAAACTTATTGCTCAAGCAACAGTTAAAGTTGATGATAAAGGTAAAATATTACATGATAAGGTAATTGCAAGAATGGAAGGTGATTTCCCAGTAATTGATCCAATTGGATTACATTATACGGATGTTGCACCAAACCAAATATCTTCAATATCGGCTTCATTAATTCCTTTTTTAGAACATGACGATGCGAACAGAGCTTTGATGGGATCAAACATGATGCGTCAAGCGGTACCATTATTGTTACCTCAAGCTCCAATTGTTGGAACTGGGTTAGAACGTCAAGTAGCTTCAGATTCTCGTGTATTAGTTAATGCTGAAGGAAACGGAGAAGTACTTTATGTAGATGCTAATGAAATTAAAATAAAATACGATCGTACTGAAGATGAGGCTAAAGTAAGTTTTGATAGCGATATTAAAACCTACCAATTAGTTAAATTCAGAAAAACTAACCAAGGAACTTCTATCAACTTAAAACCAATTGTGGTTAAGGGAGATAAAGTAACTAAAGGTCAAGTTCTATGTGAAGGATACGCAACTCAAAAAGGAGAGATTGCTTTAGGTAGAAATATGAAAGTAGCCTTTATGCCTTGGAAAGGGTATAACTTTGAGGATGCGATTGTAATTTCTGAAAAAGTGGTTCGTGAAGATATTTTCACTTCCATTCATATCGACGAATATTCTTTAGAAGTTAGAGACACTAAATTAGGTAATGAAGAATTAACGAATGATATTCCAAATGTTTCTGAAGAGGCTACAAAAGACTTAGATGAAAATGGAATGATTCGTGTTGGTGCCGAGGTTAAACCTGGTGACATCCTTATTGGTAAAATTACCCCTAAAGGAGAATCAGATCCAACACCTGAAGAGAAATTACTACGTGCTATTTTTGGAGATAAAGCAGGAGATGTAAAAGATGCTTCTTTAAAAGCTTCGCCGTCATTAAATGGTGTTGTAATAGAGAAAAAATTATTTGCTAGAGCAGTAAAAGATAAACGTAAAAGAGCTCAAGATAAAGATGATATTTTAGCTTTAGAAGCACAATATGATAACAAGTTTGACGATTTAAAGAATGTTTTAATCGAAAAACTTTTCAATATTGTAAATGGTAAAACAGCTCAAGGTATTTTTAACGATTTAGGTGAAGAAGTATTACCAAAAGGTAAAAAATTCACTTTAAAAATGTTAAATGCTGTTGATGATTATGCGCATTTAGTGTCAGGTAAATGGACAACAGATAGTCATACAAATCAACTAGTTGCTGATTTAATTCATAACTATAAAATTAAAGAAAACGATTTACAAGGTTCTTTACGTCGTGAAAAGTTTACAATTTCAGTAGGAGATGAATTACCAGCAGGAATTATCAAATTAGCTAAAGTTTATATTGCTAAGAAACGTAAACTAAAAGTTGGGGATAAAATGGCAGGACGTCACGGTAACAAGGGTATTGTTGCACGTATTGTTCGTCAAGAAGATATGCCGTTCTTAGAAGATGGAACGCCGGTAGATATTGTATTAAATCCACTTGGTGTACCGTCACGTATGAATATTGGTCAGATTTATGAAACAGTTCTTGGATGGGCTGGTCAGAAATTAGATCGTACTTATGCAACTCCAATATTTGATGGGGCAACTATAGATCAAATTAACGAATTTACAGATGAAGCTGGAATTCCTAGATATGGTCATACTTACTTATATGATGGTGGAACTGGTCAGCGTTTCGATCAACCAGCTACAGTTGGTGTGATTTACATGCTGAAATTAGGACACATGGTAGACGATAAAATGCACGCTCGTTCTATCGGACCTTACTCATTAATTACACAACAACCTCTTGGTGGTAAAGCACAATTTGGTGGACAGCGTTTTGGTGAGATGGAAGTTTGGGCACTTGAAGCATATGGCGCATCAAGTACCTTACGAGAAATTTTAACTGTAAAATCGGATGATGTAATTGGTAGAGCCAAAACTTACGAAGCAATCGTGAAAGGTGAGCCAATGCCGGATCCAGGTTTACCAGAATCATTCAACGTACTTATGCACGAATTGAAAGGTTTAGGACTGGACATCAGATTAGAAGAGTAGTTAATTAATAAAATCATTTCAACCATTTATTATGGCAAGAAAACAAGATAAGAATACAGTAAGGAGATTTAATAAAATCTCGATTGGTTTAGCATCACCAGAATCTATATTAGCAGAGTCTAGAGGTGAAGTTTTAAAACCAGAAACTATCAATTATCGAACTCACAAACCTGAACGTGATGGTTTGTTCTGTGAGCGTATTTTTGGTCCTGTAAAGGATTACGAATGTGCATGTGGTAAGTATAAAAGAATTCGTTACAAAGGTATTGTTTGCGACCGTTGTGGTGTTGAAGTAACCGAAAAGAAAGTCCGTCGTGATAGAGTGGGGCACATTAATTTAGTGGTTCCTGTTGCTCATATCTGGTACTTCCGTTCTTTACCAAACAAAATTGGATATTTATTAGGATTGCCATCTAAGAAATTAGATATGATTATTTACTACGAACGATATGTAGTAATTCAACCAGGTAATGCTAAAAATGAAGAAGGAGAACCATTACAAAAATTAGACTTCCTTACAGAAGAAGAATACTTAAATATATTAGAAGAGCTTCCGCAAGATAATCAGTATTTAGATGATACAGACCCAAACAAGTTTTTAGCTAAAATGGGTGCTGAATGTTTAATTGACTTATTAGCAAGAATTGATTTAGAAACATTGTCGTATGAGTTACGTCATAAAGCAAATACTGAAACGTCTAAACAACGTAAAACAGAAGCTTTAAAACGTTTACAAGTTGTAGAGTCTTTAAGTAAATCGAATGAGAATAGAGAAAATCGTCCGGAATGGATGATTATGAAGGTAGTGCCAATTATTCCACCAGAATTGCGTCCGTTAGTGCCGTTAGATGGTGGTCGTTTTGCAACTTCAGATTTAAATGATTTATACCGTCGTGTAATAATTCGTAACAACCGTCTTAAAAGATTGGTTGAAATAAAAGCACCGGAAGTTATTTTACGTAATGAAAAACGTATGTTACAAGAATCAGTAGATTCATTATTTGATAACACTCGTAAATCATCTGCAGTAAAAACAGATTCTAACAGACCATTAAAATCATTATCTGATTCACTTAAAGGTAAGCAAGGACGTTTCCGTCAAAACTTACTTGGTAAGCGTGTTGATTATTCTGCACGTTCGGTTATTGTTGTTGGACCAGAATTAAAGTTATTCGAATGTGGTATCCCTAAAGATATGGCAGCCGAATTATACAAGCCTTTTGTAATTAGAAAGTTAATTGAAAGAGGAATTGTAAAAACTGTAAAATCTGCAAAGAAAATTATAGATAAAAGAGAGCCAGTAGTTTGGGATATCTTGGAAAATGTTCTTAAAGGACATCCAGTATTACTAAACCGTGCTCCTACATTACACCGTCTTGGTATACAAGCTTTTCAACCAAAATTAATTGAAGGAAAAGCAATCCAGTTACACCCATTAGTGTGTACAGCATTTAATGCGGATTTTGATGGTGACCAAATGGCGGTACATTTACCACTAGGACCAGAGGCTATTTTAGAATGTCAATTATTAATGTTGGCTTCTCATAATATCTTAAATCCTGCAAATGGTTCGCCAGTTACTGTACCTTCTCAAGATATGGTGCTTGGTCTTTACTATATGACCAAGTTACGTACGTCTACACCAGAAGCTAAAGTAAAAGGTGAAGGATTAACTTTTTATTCTCCAGAAGAAGTAGAAATTGCTTTTAATGAGAATAAAGTTGATTTAAATGCAGGTATAAGAGTAAGAACTATCGATATTAATGATGATGGTAAGCTTCAACCGATGATTGTTGAAACAACTGTTGGTCGTGTATTATTTAATCAACACGTACCGCAAGCAGCTGGATACATTAATCAAGTACTTACTAAAAAATCATTAAGAGATATTATTGGAGAAATCCTTAAGAGAACATCAGTTCCAGAAACGGCTGATTTTTTAGATAATATTAGAACATTAGGATTCAAATTTGCATTCCAAGGCGGATTATCATTTAGTTTAGGTGATATTATTATTCCACCGGAAAAGCAAAGCATGATTGATAAAGCCAACACATTAGTAGACGGTATTACCGGAAACTATAACATGGGACTTATTACCAACAACGAACGTTATAATCAAGTTATTGATATCTGGACATCTACAAATGCTGAATTGACAGAATTGTCAATGAAACGTATTCGTGAAGATCAACAAGGGTTTAACTCGGTATTTATGATGCTTGACTCTGGAGCACGTGGATCTAAAGAACAGATTCGTCAGCTTACTGGTATGCGTGGATTAATGGCGAAACCTAAAAAATCTAATGCAGGTGGTGGTGAGATTATTGAAAACCCAATTCTTTCTAACTTTAAAGAAGGTCTTTCAATTTTAGAATACTTTATATCAACTCACG
>JABDIQ010000127.1 GCA_013003655.1 Winogradskyella sp.
CATCCAAAATGACACAATATAGATTTGTTGTCATTAAGGAGCGTTCTTTCGTAAATTTATCGAATACATAAGCTGTAAATCCAAGCATCTCACCTTCTACGTACGTGCTTTTGTTAAGGTGTACATAAACAAGTTCTCTAGGAGCTGCAGAAAAATCTTCGTAATGATCTATTAGTTGATTCTCAATTTCGCCTTGTGCGTTAGCCAACAGTCCAAAAATGAAAAGAAGAATGAGTTGAGTAAAACGACTTGAATTTAAGAATCTTGCCATGGTTGTATTGTTATAAATATGTAGGAAAAATAGCAATTTCCATGCCAATATAACCTTGATTTAACTTATTTTTAAGCCATTTGATGCGTCCTCATTGCTTGGGTTAACAAATACTAATTGGCCTTCGTTATTTTCGGTCATTAATATCATGCCTTCGCTCTCAACACCTCTTAAACTTCTTGGTGCTAGGTTAACGAGAACTGTTACTTTTTTACCAATAACCTCTTCAGGCGAAAACGTTTCAGCAATACCAGATACAATAGTACGTGTATCAATACCTGTATCAACTTTTAAAACCAGAAGTTTTTTTGTTTTGGGCATTTTTTCGGCTTCTAGTATCGTGCCTACACGCATATCTAGTTTTGAGAAGTCCTCATAACTTATTTGTGGTTTTTGTGGGTCTATAGTTTTAGACGCTGCTTCGTTGGCTTTTTTACTGGCTGTAAGTTTATCTAGTTGCTGCTGAATTTGCGCATCTTCAATCTTAGAGAAAAGTAACTCGCTTGAACCAATTAGATGTCCAGATTTAATGAGTGTATCTTTAGAGGAAATATCAGCCCACTGATTTTCATCAGAATTAAGAATTTGTTTTAATTTGTTTGATGTAAACGGCAAAAAAGGTTCGCACAACACGGACAGAGCTGATGCAATTTGAAGTGCTACAAACATTACTGTTTTGGTACGCTCTTCATCCGTTTTTATTGTTTTCCAAGGTTCTTGTTCTGCCAAATACTTATTTCCTAATCGTGCTAAATTCATTAACTCTTGTGAGGCCTCTCTAAATCGATAACGTTCAATTGAACTTGCTAAAACCTCTGGATAAGCTTGCAACTCTTTTAAAGTGGCTTTATCAATATCTAGAAGTTCTGAAGGTTGAGGTACAATGCCATTATAGTATTTATGGGTAAGCACTGTAACTCTATTGATAAAGTTGCCAAAAATTGCTACCAGTTCGTTATTATTTCTAGCCTGAAAGTCTTTCCAAGTAAAGTCGTTGTCTTTTGTTTCTGGTGCATTAGCGGTCAATGCATATCGTAACACGTCTTGTTGATTTGGGAAATCATTGAGATAATCGGGTAACCAAACAGCCCAGTTTTTTGATGTTGATAATTTTTGTCCTTCAAGATTTAAAAACTCATTCGCCGGAACATTTTCGGGTAAAATGTAACTGCCTTCAGCTTTTAACATGGCTGGGAAAATAATACAGTGAAATACTATATTATCCTTTCCTATAAAATGAACAAGCTTAGTGTCTTTATCTTTCCAATACGGCTCCCAATCCATGCCTTCGCGCTCTGCCCATTCCTTTGTTGAAGAAATGTAACCAATGGGTGCATCAAACCATACGTAAAGCACTTTGCCTTCACCACCTTCTACTGGTACAGGTATTCCCCAATCCAAATCTCGTGTTACCGCTCGTGGTCTTAAACCATCATCTATCCAAGATTTAACCTGGCCGTAAACATTAGGTTTCCAATCCTTTTTATGGCCTTTTAAGATCCATTCTTTTAAAAAGGATTCGTGTTTATTTAGTGGCAAATACCAATGTTTTGTTTTCTTTAAAGAGGGTACATTACCAGTAATTGCAGATTTAGGATTTATAAGGTCTGTAGCATTTAAACTTGTTCCGCAATTTTCGCATTGATCGCCATAAGCTTCTTCATTACCACACTTTGGGCAAGTTCCTGTTACAAATCTATCCGCTAAAAATTGATTAGCTTTCTCATCAAATAACTGCTCTGAAGTCTCCTCCACAAATTCATTTTTCTTATACAGTGTTTTAAAAAACTCTGATGCTGTATCATGATGGATTTTTGCTGAGGTACGTGAGTAGTTGTTAAATGAAATACCAAAATCCTCAAAAGATTGCTTTATTATGGCATGGTATTTATCTACAATATCTTGTGG
>JABDIQ010000139.1 GCA_013003655.1 Winogradskyella sp.
CAGAAAATTAAAAGCAAATAAACGATTTTATTACCTATTAACGAAGTTTTCATTCTGCAATTGCCATAGTTGCCAGACTAATTTTAATACCATCAATAGTCTGTAAAACATTACTGCACGCTTCAACTGTAGCGCCTGTTGTGATGATATCATCAACCAATAAAATATGTTTGTGCTTTAAAAGTGCCATGTTTTCTACAATAAATATTGAATCGACTGAACTGGAGCGTAAAAGTCTGTTTTTAAACACCTGTGTTTGTGAAGGTTCCACGCGTTGTAACACTTTATCTTCATATGCTACATTTAAGGCTTTCGCTATTTCCTTACCAAATCTCGTTACCTGATTGTAACCACGCTTTCGAAGTCTTTTTTTATGTAAAGGTACAGGTACAACAACATCTATGGTCTCATACGCTTTGCATACGGCTAATTCGTTACCTAACCATTTTCCTAGCACAGTACCAATATTCTCATGCCCTCTATATTTTAGATTATGAATCAATTGTTGTACAATTCCTTTTTTAGAAAAATAAAATAACGCTGTAGCTAATTCTAATCGCACACGGCCGTACAGCACTTTCTTGACCGTATCTGCATTATTGAAATGAAAATTTGTTACAGGAAGATCATGTCTGCAATACGTACATATGGTGTCTTCATTATCACGTAGCAGGCTATTACAAGCTTCACAAACTTTTGGAAAGAAAAGATTGAAGATATCTTTCATAACAATTCAAACTTAGAAAAAAGTTGCTAATAATCTATTGTACTCAATATATTAAGAAAACTCCGTGTATATTTGGGCGGTTTTATATTTTTGCAGCATGATAAATCAGGAAGATCAGTTTAAAAAAGTGATATCTCACGCCAAGGAATACGGATATGTATTTCCTAGTAGTGAAATTTATGAAGGGCTGAGTGCCGTTTACGATTATGGCCAAAACGGCGTTGAACTTAAAAATAATATCAGAGCATATTGGTGGAAAGCAATGGTGCAAATGCATGATAATATTGTAGGTATTGATGCTGCCATTTTCATGCACCCAACGACCTGGAAAGCATCAGGACACGTTGATGCCTTTAATGATCCGCTTATTGATAATAAAGATTCTAAAAAAAGATACAGAGCAGATGTTTTGATAGAGGATTATTGTGCTAAAATTGAATCTAAGATAGATAAAGAGGTGGCCAAAGCAGCTAAACGTTTTGGTGACGCTTTTAATAAAGAAGAATTTGTAACTACCAATCCGAGAGTAGTTGGCTATTACCAAAAAATAGACGAAATTTTGAAGCGCATGGGCAAGTCTTTAGGGGCTAATGACCTTGCGGATGTAAAAGCCTTGATAGAAGAGCTTCAAATTGCCGACCCGCTTAGCGGAAGCCGTAATTGGACAGATGTAAAACAATTTAACCTTATGTTTGGCACTAAACTAGGTGCCTCTGCAGATAGTGCTATGGATCTCTACTTACGGCCTGAAACAGCACAAGGTATCTTTGTAAACTTTTTAAATGTTCAAAAAACTGGCCGAATGAAAATTCCATTTGGCATAGCTCAAACTGGTAAAGCTTTTAGAAATGAGATTGTTGCCAGACAATTTATTTTTAGAATGCGAGAGTTTGAACAGATGGAAATGCAATTCTTCATTAAACCTGGCACTCAAAAAGAATGGTTTAAGCATTGGAAGGACACTCGACTAAAATGGCATTTATCCTTAGGAATGGGTGATGAAAACTATAGATTTCATGATCATGAAAAATTAGCCCATTATGCGGATGCCGCCACAGATATTGAATTTAAATTCCCATTTGGGTTTAAAGAACTTGAAGGCATACACTCACGAACAGATTTTGATCTAAAACAACACGAAGAATTCTCAGGTAAAAAACTTCAATATTTTGATCACGAAGAAAACGAAAGTTATGTGCCCTATGTACTAGAGACTTCCATTGGCTTAGACCGTATGTTCTTAGCTGTACTCTCCAATGCGTTAGTCGAAGAAGAATTAGAAAATAATACAACTCGGACAGTCCTTAAATTACCGGCAGTATTGGCGCCAACTAAAGCTGCTATATTGCCTTTGGTAAAAAAAGACGGACTTCCAGAAATTGCTAAAAAGATCGTAGAAGATCTAAAATGGGATTTTAATGTTGTATATGATGAAAAAGATGCGGTAGGAAGACGGTACAGAAGACAAGATGCCAATGGCACACCATTTTGTATTACAGTTGACCATGATACTCTTGATGACCAAACAGTCACCATAAGATATCGAGATACTATGGAGCAGAAACGCGTTAAAATTGACGAATTATCTCAGCTTATAAAAGCTGAAGTTGACGAAAAAGTGTGGTTAGAAAAGTGTAGTGTATAAGGTTACTTTTTTACTTATGTAGCCATTTGATTAATAACCATTTAGGTAACTTATCCGATTTTTATAGTCTTCATAAGTTTGGTTTAGTACAGCTGTTCTTTTTTTATTACATTTAGACATAATTTCTATGAAAAATGACTAAGGTTGTAAAACTATTACTGGTTACAATAATCCTTAATTCGCTAAATGCACAAGTCAGTTTTACAGAAAATGCTAGTGCTTCTGGTATATCTGTTACTTGTGGAGATACGTATATTGGTAACGGCGTCTCTTTTTACGATTACGACATGGATGGCCTAGATGACATCACATTGACTACTGATGCCAATGACGGCTTAAGGTTCTATAAAAACATCGGTGGTTTTTTTGTACAACAAACCATCAATATCCCAGACCTAAATTACCAAACCAAGCAGGTTAATTGGGTTGATTTTGATAATGATGGTGATAAAGATCTATTTGCAACTAGCAATACTAATGGCAACAGGTTATTTAGAAATGACGGTAATTTAAATTTTACAGATATTACGGTTGCTGCTGGTTTACCAACGTCTAATTTAATGACCTATGGTGCCTCTTGGGGAGACTATAACAACGATGGTTTTTTAGATGTATTTATTAGCAATAGGGATGCCACAGTCAATACGTCTAACCCAAACTATTTATTTAAAAACAATGGTAATGGTACATTTACAGATGTTTCTGTTATCGCCGGAATTGATCGTGAAAAACATTTATCATTCTGCTCTGCATTTATTGACTTTAATAATGACGGTTGGCAAGACATCTACATTTCCAATGATAAATTAATTCATAGAAATCAACTATATAAGAATAACGGAGATGGAACTTTTACAGAATTTGGAGCAGCTTCTAACTCGGATGTTCTTATTGATGCTATGACAGTTACTGTTGGTGATTATAACGCTGATGGCTGGTTTGATATCTACATTACTAATTTGGGAAGAAGTGTCTTTTTAAAAAATAATGGTGATGAAACTTTTACCGATGTTGCCACAGAAACAGGAACAGAGTTTGATAGTATTGGATGGGGCGCCATCTTTTTAGATGCCGATAATGATACAGACCTAGACCTTTATGTTAGTTCTTCGGCATACAATTCAGACACTTATATTTCGTCAGCGTTCTATGAAAACAAAGGGGATGGCATTTATCAAATACCTGCCAACGCCGGCTTTGAGAATGATGATAGCTACAGTCACTGCAACGCCATTGGAGATATTAATAATGACGGTTTAGTAGACTTCGTAGTTACAAATACACACAATCAGAATGTGTTTTTATGGCAAAATCAAAACACCTCTAACAATAATTGGTTAAAGGTAAAATTAGAAGGCACCACCAGTAATAGAGACGGCATAGGATCTGTTATTGAGATTTCTGTAAATGGACAAAAGCAATATGGTTATACGCTTTGTGGTGAAGGGTACCTCTCGCAAAACTCTGGTTATGAGTTTTTTGGCTTAGGGCAAAGTACCGTTGTGGATTATATAAAAGTTACCTGGCTAAGTGGCATCGAAGATGTTTACTTTAATGTTCCAGGAAATCAAGTTTTCAATGTTGTTGAGGGATCTTCGTTATCTGTTGATGAGTTCAACGAAACAACAATTTCAATTTCTCCAAATCCTATGAAGGATGTATTGCGTATTTCAGCCACCAAACCTATAACAGAAATTACCATTTACAATGTTCTTAATCAAATGGTGTTTAAACAACGTTATAACACTTCAGAACTTACTATTAACAGCTCAGAATTTTCGCCAGGTATTTATTTTGTTAAAGCTGCCACAGAACATGGCATGTCTACCTATAAGTTGATCAAAGAATAGATTTAAAATCGGTATCCTAAAGTAATACCTACCTTACCAACAATCTCATCACCATCAGAATCGTTATTGAATAAATTTCGGCCTATGCCTAAATTTAGCTCTCCTACAAAGCCACTATCTGTAACCCATTTACCTCCTAAACCAATACCTAAAGCGAAATCGGTCTTAAAGTCGTCTCCTTCTGTGTAAATGTCAAGGCTCTCATTATAATCTACATAGTATTCGTTATAACTGTTCAACATCCCAAACCCTTCAATAAAAAAGCCGGCAGCATAATTCTTACCGAAATACAAGCGGTAATAGGGAGAAACATAATATTTAAGATCATCTCTTATATCTTCATCAAATGGTAGAAATACAGATACACCAAGTGCAGACTCTTCAGACAATGTTCGTTCATATGTGATATCAAAAGCACCAATGACCAGGTACAATCCATTAAGCTTAATCTCATTGTAATTTCCAGATGATGCCTCTGCGTCAGCATCTTGAGAAAAACCAGTAATAGAAAAAGTAACAAGCGCCAGACAAAGAAAGATTTTTTTCATTTCGTATATTTTTTAATTAGGAATTTTATTACAATAAAGATGCAATAATAAGAAAATGGTTGCTTCAATTATAAAAATAATTTAGAAATAAGCTTTCAACTGTATGGTTCCTGTGTGGATGGTTTTAGAAGTTGGTGTTTTTCTCCCAAAATAATTGAGATTGAGATCTAAAAATTTGGTGAGTTTTCGCTGAGCTAAAAGACTCCATGTAAAATTTTTCCCAGGTTGCAAACCTTCTAACATTTGGTAAGCAACAGGTGTATTTGTATCTCCTGCAAAGGTATTGCTAAATAGATTTATCTCTCCTGTAATGGCTGATTGTTGACTACTATTTAATGTAAATGAACATCCATAATTGTTTTGAGTTAAAGATTCTTGTCCACCTATTTTATTTTCCTTAGTGGTGTATTGATAGAAAACATCAAATTGTGCATTCTCATTAAACAGATAAGAGATTTTTGGAAACAATCGTGCCTCATCAAATTTAAAATTTCGGTTAGTGAAATTCTCACTCTCACTTTCATTAACACTAACACTTGCTGATGCATTAACTAGCCAATTGGTCTTCCATTTATGGTTAAAATTGAGTTGATGACTTGTTAATTTATTTTGTTGAAACCCAATGGACAGTAAGTTCCTATTTGTATTAGCTAAAAAAGTATATGAGGTTGTGTAATTTTGCTTACCTCTGTTATAAAACAACACATTTCTAACACTTTTATTTAACGCGAGCTCACTATTATTGGCACTTTTAAACGGGTTGATGTTAAATGTATTTCCATCGCGTTCTTCTTTTCTGTCTATTAAATAAGACGTTTGATTATAAAAATGCGATATAAATTTCTGCCTTTTATCTTCTGATGAACTTAACTTTTGAAAGTTGAGCGTTAGGGTTTGGCTAAGTCGTTTTTGATGTGTGCGTATAAATACCTGGTTTGGTAATAACACTCTAATATAATTTCCCTGATCCTGAAATTGTGCAATTTCAAACTCATTAAGTTCTTGTATATCATTGTTGTTATAGTCTATCCAGGTATATGTGCCTTGCCCAGGTTCAACCTCAACATAGGTAAAATCTTGTCGCGGCAATGTGCCAGAATTAGTTTCAAACGATGTTGCCCATGTTACAACATTATCAAAAAGTCGCTG
>JABDIQ010000147.1 GCA_013003655.1 Winogradskyella sp.
TGTGATGAAAAACGAGATAACGATAAAATATTAGAATAGTATTGTCAATTAGATAAAAATATGTAAATTTGCGGCTCGAAAAAGCGAATTATTAAAAGCATTTAGAGATGAAAGCAGGAATACATCCAGAAAATTATAGAGTAGTAGCATTTAAAGACATGTCTAACGATGATGTGTTCTTAGCTAAATCTACTGCAGAAACAGTTGAGACAATCGAGGTAGAAGGTGTTGAGTATCCATTAGTAAAATTAGAGATATCTAGATCATCGCATCCTTATTACACTGGTAAATCTAAATTAGTTGATACTGCAGGACGTATTGATAAGTTTAAAAACAAATATGCTAAATTTAAAAAGTAAGCATTTTACGATATAATTATTAAAAGCCTTTCAACTGTTGAAAGGCTTTTTTATTTTTACATAAAAGATTCTCTAATGAACTATATATTATTTGACGGTCCTCACAGGAATAACCTGTTGCCGTTTACCTTTACCAGACCTGTTGCAGATATCAGAGTTGGTATTCTTACCATAAGAGAAAAATGGGAATCTTTTTTAGATTACACTACAACAACCGTTACCGAAGATTATTTGTCCTCGAAGTATCCAATGGTTGAAATGGAAGAAAATATAATGATTAATGCTTCATTTCTTCCAAACAGTGAGGTTGTTGAAGTGGTTAAAACGCTAGAATCTAAGCAAGCCATATTTAAAGGTGAAGATGTCATTGCGTTTTTTGCTAAAGAAGGAGAGGAATATAACGACTTTAGTTCATTTGATGCTATTGAATACGAAGGGGAAATTTTAAAAATTGAGAATACCTGGGATATTTTTGCTAAAAATGGTGAAGCCATACATGATGATTTTGATCTAATTACTAAAAACAGATCATCAGAATCCATACCAACCACTCTTAACCTTATTAATAGAGAACAAATTTTTATAGAACCTGGAGCTAAGCTTAACTTTTGTACATTAAATGCTTCGGATGGCCCAATTTATATTGGTAGAAACGCTGAAGTCATGGAAGGATCACTAATTAGAGGACCATTTGCACTTTGTAATGATGCTACTATAAAATTAGGTGCAAAAATATATGGTCCAACCACTATTGGACCACATTGTAAGGTTGGTGGTGAAGTAAATAATTCGGTTTTATTTGGCTATAGTAACAAGGGTCATGATGGGTTTTTAGGAAATTCGGTCTTAGGCGAATGGTGTAATATTGGTGCTGATTCAAATAATTCTAATTTAAAGAACAACTACGCTGAGGTGCGTTTATGGGACTACAATACCGAAGGATTTGCCAAAACAGGACTTCAATTTTGTGGATTAATGATGGGAGATCATAGTAAATGTGGCATTAACACCATGTTCAATACAGGAACGGTAAT
>JABDIQ010000098.1 GCA_013003655.1 Winogradskyella sp.
CTTTTGTTAATTGAAGGAGCTCTTCGTTTGAAAGGATTTTAATTTCCTTGAGCATTTTTGCATGAGCTAAAGATGCCTGCACATCATACTTTGCAATGTGTAGATCTACTTCACGATCGTTACCAACTGTAAACTGTTCTATTTGTTTGTCTATTGAAAAGCCTTTGTCCCAGAGTTTCATATTTCTATTTTATTTATGCATTTAAGCATTTATCCATTCTTTTTATATGATTTTTTCTATCAATTTAATGTATAAATCTATCCCTTCTTCAATTTCCGACAGATAAATAAATTCATCTGCGGTATGCGATCGAGTGCTATCACCAGGTCCTAATTTTAAGGATGGACAACGCAATACAGCTTGATCTGATAAGGTTGGTGAACCATAAGTTGATCTACCTAGTTCTATACCTGCTTCTACTAAAGGATGGTCTATAGGTATTGAGGATGAATTAAGTCTTAGACTTCGAGCTTTTATAGTAGAACATGGCGATCGTTCTTTTAAAATCTTTTCAATTTCCGCATTGGTATATTTATCATTAACTCGCACATCAATCACTAAATCTACTTCAGCCGGAATGGCATTGTGTTGCTTGCCTGCGTTAATTTGTGTAACCGTCATTTTAACCTCACCTAGCACGGGAGAACGTTTTTCAAATGTATAATCTTTAAACCATTTGAGCACATCTATAGTTTTATAAATAGCGTGGTCTGTATTTGGATGCGCAGCATGTCCTGGTGTCCCTTTCACTTTAGCATCAAAAACAACAAGACCCTTTTCTGCAACAGCCAATTGCATTAAAGTAGGTTCGCCGACTATGGCGACATCAATCTCGGGGATGATATCTAGCATACTATTTAATCCTAGCTGGCCACTGCTTTCTTCCTCGGCTGATGCCACAATTACTAGATTATAGGCCATTTTTTTCTTAGCATAGAAATAAGTAAAAGTTGCTATTAAGGACACCAAACAACCTCCTGCATCATTACTTCCTAAACCATACAATTTACCATCTTCAACTATAGATTTAAAAGGATCCTTGGTATAGCCATTATTGGGCTTAACGGTGTCGTGATGAGAATTTAACAGTAGTGTTGGTTTGCTCTTATCATAATACTTATTCACAGCCCAAATGTTATTATTGGTACGAGTATAAGGAATCTCATGTAACGTAAACCATTGTTCTATTCGAGAGGCTGTTTTATCTTCTTCAGTCGAAAAAGATGGAATCTCAATTAAATCTTTCAATAATTGAATGGCTTGTGTTATGAGCTGTTCTTTGTTCATTATAATATAATTTTTGTACACTTTGCAGATTCATCAAATAACATTTTCGGCCTTCCTATACATACCTCAACCACTTTATTTTCAACAGCATACATGCAATTATTTAACTTTGGCAACATACCTTCTGCAACGCTTCCATTCTTAATTAGTTGGTTATAAGTAGTAGCGTTTATCGTTTCAATTATTGAGTCTTCATCAGTTACATCTCGTAGAACTCCATTTTTTTCAAAACAATAATATAAAGAAGTATAATACGTAGATGCAAATGCAATGGCCAGTTCTGCTGCAATAGTATCTGCATTTGTGTTTAGTAATTGCCCTTTTTCATCATGAGTAATGGCACACAAGACAGGTGTTATTCCTTGAGAAATTAAAAGGTCAAGGGTCTCAGTATTTACCTTAATGACATCGCCTACAAACCCATAATCGATATCCTTAAGTGGGCGCTTTTTTGAAACGATACAATTACCATCTGCACCGCTCAGGCCAACAGCGTTGCAATTAAAAGACTGTAATTTTGATACTATGGTTTTATTTATTTTTCCAGCATATACCATGGTAATGACATCTAATGTTGCAGCATCTGTTATACGACGTCCATGGTTCATTTTCACAGGAATTGCCAATTGTTCTGCTAATTTTGAAGCCAATTTACCACCACCATGTACCAGTATTTTAGGCCCGTTTATGGTTGAAAACTGATCTAAAAAACTGGACAGTTCTTTATCGTTATCGATGATGTTACCACCTATTTTTACAATTTTTAGTGTTTCCATTTTAATGTCTAATTTTCATCTCAACTGCACTTTCAGTGCTCTTGTCACAAATTCTCCACTATTTTTTTTAGCACTACTTGTGCCGCAAATGTTCTGTTATTGGCTTGCTGTATCACCAGCGAATTAGGGCCATCCAAAACTGCCTCTGCAACAACCACATTTCGTCTTACTGGTAAACAGTGCATAAATTTAGCATGTCCTAGTTTTTCTGGTGTCATCATCCAATTTGCATCATTATTAAGCACTTTGCCATAATCAGTAAAGCTACTCCAGTTTTTTACATAAACGAAGTCAGCATTTTTAAGCGTTTCATTTTGATCATTATATACTGGCGTTTCTTTTGTTGTAGCCGTATCTAATTCGTAACCTTTTGGGCAAGCAATACTCAATTCAACATCAAGATTTTGCATCATTGCAACAAATGAATTTGCAACAGCGTGCGGTAAAGCTTTAGGATGTGGTGCCCAAGACAAAACCACTTTAGGTTTGTCCTTATTTTTTAATTCTGAAATAGTAATGGCATCTGCCAATGCCTGTAGCGGATGCGCAATAGCACTTTCCATATTAAGTATTGGCACCTTGGCGTACTTAACAAAACTATTTAATATGTATTCTGATTGATCTAACGATTTATCGGTTAAGGTAGGGAAGGCTCTAACAGCAATGATATCGGCATATACAGAGATAACTTGTGCCGCTTCTTTAATATGCTCGGCTTTATCTAAATTCATAACCGCGCCATCCTGAAACTCTAGTTGCCATGCCTCATTAACATTCAACACCATGACTTGCATTCC
>JABDIQ010000099.1 GCA_013003655.1 Winogradskyella sp.
TTAGCAAGGTCGAAAACTGTAGGATAAGTTTTAACAAACGATTTGTAATAAGGTAACCCTTGTTTAACTTGTGTTTGTTGCAGAATAATTTCAGATAACCAAATACGATATGGATCTGTGGTTACTCTCCAAGGTAAGTTTCGTTTATTAATTGAATACCAGCGTTTTAGTTTATTTTTAAAATCCATAGAAATTCTTAAACCAGAGTACAAAACTAAATCTTTATTGCATTAAATTTTAATGAATTACGTTTGAGATATTGGAATTAAATTACATATATTTGCAACCCTTATAATTATTAGTAACACAAAACATAATAACAATGACAAAAGCCGATTTAGTAGCTAAAATATCTGATAAGTTAGGTATAGAAAAAGGAGATGTACAGGCTACGGTAGAAACTTTTATGGAAGAAGTAAAAACATCACTAGAAAGTGGAGATAATGTTTATTTAAGAGGATTCGGAAGTTTCATTATCAAAACCAGAGCAGAAAAAACTGGTCGTAATATTTCAAAGAATACTACAATAAAAATACCATCACACAACATACCTGCGTTTAAACCTGCTAAAGTGTTTATTGAAGGCGTAAAGACTAATGTTGAAGTGAACTAAAGCTTTAAAGGACCTTATTAACTTAAAAAAAAGTATTTATGCCAAGTGGTAAAAAACGTAAAAGACACAAGGTAGCGACGCATAAGCGTAAAAAACGTAGACGCGCTAATCGTCACAAAAAAAAATAAACTGTCAAAGAGTAGTTATGCAACTACTTTTTTCAGTTTTAAACAAACGTTCTTTGATATAAAATCTGTTGTTGAATTTAATAGAGTTCAGCCAGATTTGCTGGATATTACATCCTGTGTCAAATAATTAAGTAAAAATCCATCTGTCTCAATTAAGAGATGGATATAAATTAACATTATGAACAAGGAATTAATCGTAAGAACGAGTTCAGATATTGTTGATTTTGCCTTACTAAAAGATGGAAAACTTATTGAATTACATAAAGACGAAGAGGACAATAACTTTGCAGTAGGTGATATTTTTATTGCCAAGATCCGCAAAGTAGTTCCAGGACTAAATGCTGCGTTTGTTAACGTAGGCTATGAGAAAGATGCATTTTTGCACTATCATGATTTAGGTCCACAATTACCTTCGCTTTTAAAATTCATAAAACGTGTAAGCACAGGGAAATTAAGGGATTATTCATTAAAGAATTTTCCTTTTGAAAAAGAGATCGATAAACATGGAAGTATAGCCAACGCTATAAAATCTAATCAATCCATCTTAGTACAAGTTGTTAAAGAACCTATTTCAACCAAAGGGCCGCGCATTAGCTCAGAATTATCTATTGCCGGCAGATACATTGTCTTAGTTCCTTTTTCAAATCGTATTTCAATTTCTCAAAAAATTGAATCGGCAGAAGAAAAAGATCGTTTAAAACGACTGGTAAAAAGTATTACACCAAAAGGCTTTGGCGTTATTATCCGAACTGTGGCAGAAAATAAAAAAGTTGCCGAGATAGATAATGACCTGCAAAACCTTATAGACCGTTGGAACGCTATGTGCAAAAAACTGTACAAAGCACATCACCCAACGAAAGTTCTTGGTGAAATGAATAAGGTATCCTCTATTCTTAGAGATATTTTTAATGACACTTTTACCGGAATTGTAGTAGATGATGAAGCTATGTTTGTAGAAGTAAAAGACTACGTACAACAGATAGCTCCAAAAAAGGAATCCATTGTGAAGTATTACAAGAATGGTGTTCCAATTTTTGAGAAGTTTGGTATAGAACGGCAAATAAAAACCTCATTTGGGCGCACAGTGTCCATGTCTAAAGGTGCATATTTGGTGATAGAACATACCGAAGCTATGCACGTTATAGACGTTAATAGCGGAAATCGATCTAACAAAGAGAAAAATCAGGAAGACACTGCTTTAGAAGTAAATCTAATATCGGCTTCAGAAATTGCCAGACAATTGCGCTTACGCGATATGGGTGGCATTATTGTGATAGACTTTATTGATATGAACCGAGCAGACAACCGAAAAAAACTCTACAATCACTTGCGTAATGAAATGCAAGATGATAAAGCAAAGCACAAAATATTGCCGCCGAGTAAGTTTGGATTAGTGCAAATAACCAGACAACGCGTTAGGCCAGAGCGCAATATTAAAACCAAAGAAGAGAATCCTAATGTTGTAGGAGGCGATGAAATTGAAGCACCAATTAAGGTGATAGAAAAAATTTCTCAAGACCTAGAGCGACTCTTCAAACGAGACTATAAAAATGTGACCTTAAACGCACATCCTTTTATAGCAGCCTTTATAACCAAAGGGTTCCCGTCAATACGTTCAAAGTGGTTCTTTGAATACAAAAAGTGGGTAAAAGTTTTACCCAGAGATGCTTACACTTATCTTGAATATCATTTTTTTGATAAAAATGGTAACAAAATCAAATAATATCTATTAAAAAAAAAGCCCTTCCAAAACTGGAAGGGCTTTTTTGATTTTAAATCTTAAGGTGCTGGATTAGGAATTTCATTATGCACTTTATTAATGGCTTCTATAACCTCTTTAGATAGGTCTACATTAATACTGTCAATGTTTTCTTCTAGTTGTTCTATACTGGTTGCACCTATAATATTACTGGTTAAGAACGGTCTTGAGTTAACAAAGGCTAAAGACATCTGTGCCAAACTCAATCCATGATCTTCGGCAATTTTTAGATAGCGCTTGGTAGCTTCCGTAGATTGCTCACTGCTGTAACGCGCAAAGCGTGGAAATAATTTTAGGCGTGCATTATCTGCTGCTGTTCCTGTTATGTATTTACCTGAAAGAACACCAAAAGCCATAGGTGAGTAGGCCAACAGACCAATCTCTTCTCTATGTGCTACTTCTGCCAAATCGCATTCAAAAGTTCTGCAGAGCAACGAGTAGGCATTTTGTATGGTTACCATCTTCGGTAAGTTTTGCGCTCTAGCTTCTTCAACATAGCGCATGGTGCCCCATGCTTTTTCATTAGAGATACCAACTTGTCTTACCTTACCAGATTTAATAATTTCATCTAGCGTGTGTAGGATCTCATTAAAATTATCCTCCCACTGGTCATTAGGGTTATGCTTATAATCTCTGTTGCCAAAGGTATTGGTTTCTCGCTCTGGCCAATGCAATTGATAAAGGTCTATATAGTCTGTCTGCAATCGTTTTAAGCTATTATTTACGGCCTCGTGCAAGGCGTCTTTGCTAAAGCCAGTGGTGCGTATGTGTGCTGTATAGTCGCCAGGACCTGCAATTTTGGTAGCTAAAACCACCTTATCTCTGTTGCCCGTTTTAGCAAACCAGTTGCCAATAATAATTTCGGTATGTGCGTACCGTTCTGCGGTGGCTGGTACAGGATACAACTCGGCACAATCAAAGAAATTAACGCCTTTATCTAAGGCCAAATCCATTTGGGCAAAGCCTTCGGCTTCGGTATTCTGGTTGCCCCAAGTCATAGTGCCAAGGCAAATTTTACTCACTTTTATGTCTGTGGTTGGTAAGGTTGTATACTTCATTTAC
>JABDIQ010000165.1 GCA_013003655.1 Winogradskyella sp.
GATGAGGAAGAAGCTATGCTGTCTGAAGCGTTTTATGTTAAAGATACTAGTAGATTAGGTTGTCAAATACCGATAACCACTTCTCTTGAAGGTTTAACTATAGAAATAGCACCAGAGAGTTGATCACTCCGTCTTGTAATCTGCAATGTTTTGTGGTCCTTCCAATAAAACCCTAACGATCCTCAACGTACCATCATCAGTGGTTGCTATTTGCCATTTAATTAGAGAAAGCGCCCCATTTTCAATTTCAATACCAGTAATACTACGTGGATGCACACAGCTTCCATCATTAAAAAAGGCAATATCACTAGGTTCAGGAAATCTGGGTCTGTGGGTATGCCCAGCAATAGTAATGAGATTGTCATTTTCTGCAATCCATTTTTTAGTGCGGCGTTCCACTTTTATCAATTCTTTGTAATTTTTAGCTGGACTCGTAGGGTCTGCAATGCCCATAACGTTGAGAGGTTTCCATAAAATACGAACCATAAATCGGCTCCATCTCCAAAACAAATAGTTCCACCAGTCTGCCTGATGTCCATGCGTTAAAAATAAATCTTGATCAGTGTCTTCAAAATGTAAAACAATCCCTTCGTGATACTGTATGCCACAGAATAGGTCTTCATCCTGTCCAGTTTTAGGATCAAAATAAGAGTTTAGATGCTTGGATACATAGTCGTCCTTTCGGTAAACCATATCATGATTGCCCCAAATCATATGCAAACGCTCTTCATCATGAAACTGCTTCATAAGCATATACACATTCTTATGAGCGTAGAAAATAGATTCAAACGACAAGTTTTCCCATAATTCGTCACCATCACCCAACTCACAGTACTGAAAGCCTTCGTTATAATAGTGTTTTAACGCATGAAAGTAGATGTTTCGATTATTGGCAAAATCATCTGCAAAACTATTATCCCCTCTGTGGCAATCACTGAAGAGAATGAATTTTGAGTGAGAATTAAAATGTATACGTTTAGCCTGTTTATAGGCTTTGGTCAATCTTCTTTTGGAGGACATATGGTTTAAATAGAAAGACTAATTTACATAATTATTACTCAATCTTTTGCCTTACCACAGGAAGTAAACGTTGAACAAAAAGGCTATAGGCCAGTTCTGAGAGGTGAAGACCGTCTGAAGCCACAAGATAAGGGATGTCTAAGCCTTCACGGCTTATATCTGTAATATACACATAGCTAATACCATTGTTGGCGCAGTAATTTTCAGCATAGTTATTGTAGAAATCGATCTCTAATGAAGTTATTGTAGCATTACCAAAATTTTGTCCAAATGGTGTGTAGGCATAATCGGGAATAGAGAGTACAATTACTCTGTCTTTATCATTGCCAGCAAAGGCAATGGCCCGTTCTACTATGGTATTAAACTCCGTTTCATAAATCTCAAAAGGTTTTCCTTGAAACTGATTGTTTACACCAATTAATAAGGTTACCAGATCATGGTCGTTATCTGGCTCTGCAGCACTGATGGCATTAAGTAAGTTGGTGGTGGTCCAGCCGGCAGTGGCAATGATCTCTACCGATGTATTGTAAATAGGGTCTATAAGCTCACTCAAGCTATCTTTTAATTGTATGGGGTAATTGCACGTGTCACAAACGCTAGTACCTATGGTATAGCTATCTCCTAAAGCCAAATATTTAAGCGTAATTGTTTCAGGCGTGGTATCCGTATTACCATTTGAGTTATTAGAATTGGTGTTGGGATCTACGAATAACCGATTGTCATCGGTGGTTGTACAATCCAGTAGAAACAGACTTATAATAACGAGATAAGACAATGGCCATTTTAGAAATCCTCGCCACATGGGTTTTTATTTAAAGGCGTTAAGTCCAGTAATATCCAAACCAGTGATCAACAGGTGAATATCGTGTGTACCTTCATAGGTAATTACACTTTCTAAATTCATCATATGGCGCATGATACTGTACTCGCCAGTGATGCCCATACCACCCAAAATTTGTCTCGCTTCTCTGGCGATTTTAATGGCCATCTCCACATTGTTGCGTTTGGCCATAGATATTTGAGCCGTAGTGGCGCGATCTTCGTTCTTAAGTTGACCTAAGCGTAAGGCTAAGAGTTGAGCTTTCGTAATCTCAGTGATCATTTCTGCTAGTTTCTTTTGTTGTAGTTGAAACGCGCCTATAGGCTTGCCAAATTGAATACGTTCTTTAGAGTAACGCAATGCGGTGTCGTAACAATCCATGGCAGCACCAATAGCACCCCAGGCAATGCCGTAGCGAGCTGAATCCAAGCACCCAAGTGGTGCGCCTAATCCCGATTTATTGGGTAATAGATTTTCTTTAGGCACTTTTACATCCTGAAAAATAAGCTCACCTGTAGCCGAAGCTCTTAGTGACCATTTGTTGTGAGTTTCAGGCGTAGAAAAGCCTTCCATACCACGTTCTACAATAAGTCCGTGAATACGGCCTTCTTCATTTTTGGCCCAAACAACAGCAACATCGCAAAATGGTGAATTACTAATCCACAACTTGGCACCATTTAGTAAATAATGGTCACCCATGTCTTTATAATTAGTGGTCATACCTCCAGGATTAGAGCCATGGTCTGGTTCGGTTAATCCAAAAGAACCCATCCATTCACCTGTGGCTAATTTTGGGAGATATTTTTGACGTTGGTCTTCATTGCCATACTTCCATATAGGATACATAACTAACGACGATTGTACCGAAGCTGTACTACGTACTCCAGAGTCACCACGTTCTATCTCTTGCATTATTAAGCCGTAAGAGATCTGATCTAGTCCTGCACCACCATATGCTTCTGGAATGTACGGGCCAAAAGCTCCAATTTCTGCCAAGCCATTGATGATCTGCTTTGGGAATTCTGCCTTTTGAGCATACTCTTCAATAATTGGAGACACATCACGCTTTACCCAATTTCTTGCGGCTTCGCGTACTAATTTGTGCTCGTCGCTTAGTAAATCATCTATGTTGTAATAATCTGGTGCTTCAAAAAGATCTGGTTTCATATAGAAGAATGTATTTGAAAGCAAAAGTAACGAAAAGGACTGCATTGCCCAATAGGGCTGTTACATTTTAAGATAAAATTCCTTCGTAAGGTCAATGTAATCTTGTGTGTACTCATGACGAGTCGTTTCTATAATTAGTTTCTCTTCAATAAGTGTTTGAGATTGAAATGAAAATTCAAGCAAACTTCGCTTGAAGGCTGATTGAGGTGTGCCTTTAACGCGTAGAATTCTATGAGGAGATAATCCGTAGTTTCTGGCTAGATCTAAGATAAGCTGTTCCTCCTTAAAGGGCACAATCACGGAAAAAATCCCTTTATGAGACAAGAGTTTTGAAACGGCAAAGACTAGATGCTCAAACGGCATAGCGTCATTAAAACGCGCCATATCTCTGGCAGTATCATCTGTTTTGTAATTCTCTGAATAAAATGGTGGATTGCAAATGATAAGATCGTAAGTGTCATCAATATCTTCGGTAAACTCCAATAATGAACCGTGATAACAAAACAACCGATCTGCCCACTGAGAATTTTCGAAATTATTAGTGCATTGTTCAAAAGCCTCAGCATCAATTTCTAAAGCGTCAATGTTTGGTGCTGAGCAACGTTGCGCTAGCATCAAGGCAAGTACTCCTGTACCTGCGCCGATATCTAGAATAGAATGTAAATTGTTAACCTTTGTCCATGCGCCTAGCAATACACTGTCTGTGCCAATTTTCATGGCACAACGATCTTGTTCTATTGTAAATTGTTTAAACTGAAACGGCTTATGAGACATTATTCAATGTACAAATCTATAAGTCCCTCCGGCGTATTTACTAAAATAGTTTCGTTGTCACGGTCTACTTTAGTAATAAATTCGTCATTAATAGGGATGAGTATTTCTACGCCTTGTCTGTCAATAACAAACAATGACTGGGCCGTGGCGTCATTGATTGAAGTGATGACACCGACTTCTCCAAAATTTTGGTCAGAGATGGTGAAGCCTATCACTTCGTGAAAATAAAATTTATCACCGTCTAATTTTGGTAGTAGATTTAAGGGTAAAAAAAGGTCAGATTTTAGAAGTGCATCCGCATCTTCTTCAGTATCAATATCCTCAAATTTAATTCGCAAAAGATTGGATTTGTGCAGTTGTGAAGCTTCTACAAAAAAGGGTACTAAATTACCACGAAGATCAATAAAAATAGCGTCTAAATTATCGTAAAGTTCTGGCTCATCTGTTTCTAATTTGGCTAACAATTCGCCTTTAAAACTGTACTTCTTTACAATTTTACCAAGATAAAAGCAGTCTTCCTTTGTCATATATAGAAATAAAAAACTCCGATATAACATCGGAGTTTAAAAGTATAAAAAATTAATCTTTTATTCTTCCTCTTTAGCAGCGTCTTCTT
>JABDIQ010000176.1 GCA_013003655.1 Winogradskyella sp.
AACTGATGATAACTGTTCTACAACTACAGTAAGCAATGATGCTCCGGCTTCATTCCCTATTGGAGATACTACCGTAACTTGGACCGTAACTGATACTGCTGGTAATACAGCAACCTGTACGCAAATAGTAACGGTTGTAGATAATGAGAACCCAGTTTTTGTTGAAACACCTCCGGCCGATGCAACTTATGAATGTCATTTAGTTCCAGATGCTGAAATATTAACAGCAACAGACAACTGTGGTGATGTAGACGTAATTTTTAGTGAAATTAGAACAGATGGATCTTGTGCTTCTGATTATATATTAGAAAGAACTTGGGAAGTAACTGATGGAAATGGATTAAAAACATCACATATGCAAATAATTACTGTTACAGATACCACAGCTCCTGAGCTAATAACAGCCTTAAACAAAGAAATAACAGTAAGTTGTGCTGACATACCTGACGCACCAATACTTGAATTTGAAGATAATTGTTCTTCAGATGTTACAGTTGTTTATACCGAAACAAGCACATATAATAAGAGTAATACAACTAATTATAACATTTTTAGAACTTGGACTGTAAGTGACACATGTGGTAATACTGCTACTTATGAACAAAAACTGAATGTAACCTACGACAATATAATAACCGAAGTTAGTGACAGAGTTTGTACAGATAATGGAACAATCAATTTAGATTCGTTTTTAGATAAAAACGTAACGGGAGGCAATTGGACTATTATGACAGGAGATGCAACATTATCCGGAGATGTATTTGATCCAGTAAATGTTGAATTAGGAACTTATATGTTTAGCTACTCCACTACTTCAGGCGGATGTCAAAATACAACGGAGGTTTCTTTAGAAGTTCATACGGAATGTGTGGTATTGCCATGTGGACGAGAAGATGTAGAAATTTCTAAAGTAATTACTCCAGATGGTGATATGCATAATGAATACTTAACCATTACGGGAGTTGAAACTTGTGGGTTTATTGTAGATATTCAAATATTTAATAGATGGGGTGCTAAGATTTATGAAAAATCCAACTATAAAAATGATTGGAACGGATATGTGCATTCAAATTCAGTAGGAAGCGCCGACAAAGTACCGAATGGTACATACTATT
>JABDIQ010000183.1 GCA_013003655.1 Winogradskyella sp.
AATTGACCGTTATAATAGATAATTTAAGATTCATTTAAATTGCTCTTTTCTTTGACTTTATCCTCAACTTGAAGGTTGACACATGCTTTTATAAAATTGTGAATATCATAAAAATACTTTTCAACAAGATGCAATTGATCGCTATTAAAATTCCACCATTGTATTTTTAGAAGTTTATTAATAATATCTTCATCAAAACGATACTTAATAATCTTTATAGGGTTTCCTACTGCTATGGCGTAGGGAGGTATATCTTTAGACACTACTGAACCTGCACCGATAATAGCTCCATTTCCTATCGTGATACCATCTAAAACAACCACATTCATACCAATAAAAACATCATTTCCTATTTGTATAGATTTAGTTTCATTGAATTTATTAGAAGTCACTAAGGTCATTCCATTTTGTTTGGCGTTTGAATAAAACATAGGATGACTGGAGATGCCCTTTGTTGGATGTAATCCCCATCCAGAAATAAAATTTGGTCCTATAGAACAAAACTTACCTAAAACAGTGTTATTGATTATTGCATTTTCTGATACATAAGTGTATGACCCTACTATTGAATTATTCAAGCGTGCTCTTACGTATAACTTTACCTGTTTACCTAAGTAGCTCTTATTAAGAATAAACTTTGGTTTAGGAATAGTACGCCTTAATACAGGGAAGGTTTTAAAAGCTAAACGTTTTGTCTTTTGTTTTAATTTTTGTCTTAAACTTGGTTTATTTACTGATAAACGAAGTGCTTTATAGAAAGCTGTTATAGCGGACGCAGCCAATTGATGTTCCGCAATCTCTACACGCTCTATTTTGATAGTTGTTTCTAAACTGTCATGCAAAAATTGCGTATGCCTTTTGTTGTGTATTCCGCTATCATCAAAACCAATATTATTTACTAATGATTTTGATGGGAATAAGGTACAACCACTGTTAAGAAAAACAGAGGCATGCCATTTAATAAACCACGTATTTAACTGCCCAGTAATGTTATAGGCTAATTGTTGTGACAGAAAATTATGCCCGAATTTATCGAACTCAACTAAAGCATTTTGTTCTGCTAATCTTAACCAAAGTTTTAATGGATCATCATTATAATTTGACCAGGAAGATTTCCATGTGGCCCAGCCCCAACAAAGTGGAACTTTTAAAAAAAATGCTTCTGGTAAATCTTCCTTGTGAGGATACATATAGCCCGAAATATGCATAACTTCAGTATCGTTAGCATAAATGCGTAAAGCGTTATTCATATACTTTAAAAAACCTGAAGAGGTAACTATATCATCTTCTAACACAATAACGCTATCGTGTTTATTTACAATCTCTGTTACTCCAGTAACTATAGATTTTACTAATCCTTGATTTTGTTCTTGTACTGAAATTATGACATCCTTAAATCGCTGTTCTTTTTTTACGATTTTAACGACTTTATTAATTGTCTCTCTTTCTTCTTCGGAGGCATTTGCCTTAGGACCATCACAAAATACATACAATGTACTTTGACTAGCCTCTGGGTTTTTAGACAAAGCGTCTAAGGTCTTTTGTGTGTGATCTGGTCTGTTATATGTAAATAGTGTAATTGGCGCTAAATCCATCTTTTAAAGAAAGTCCTGCAGTTACTTTGAGTTATTATACAAAAATGGGAAAAGTTTCTGTCGAAGTCGTATTAATGGAAAGTATTTTATACTCAATGTTGTGAACAATA
>JABDIQ010000105.1 GCA_013003655.1 Winogradskyella sp.
AAATCATTTGCGCCGTCACCAACTGCAATAGTTTGGTTGATATCTATCCCTTCTTTGGCAGCCAGTTCTTTTAAATATTCTGCTTTTTTGTTACCATCTACGATATCACCAACAAAGCCACCTGTAAGTACACCATTAACTATCTCTAACTCATTGGCATACACATAATCAATATCTAGTTTCTCTTTTAGATAATTTCCAAAATATGTAAAACCACCACTTAAGATAGCTGTTTTAAACCCATACGAATGTAATGTGTCTATTAATCGTCGTGCGCCTTTCGTTATAGGCAAATTAACGGCTACATCGTGCAATACTTCTTCTTTTAACCCTTTTAAGAGCTTCATACGTTGTTTAAAACTCTCTTGAAAATCTATTTCGCCTTGCATGGCCGACTCTGTAATGGCTCTTACTTGTTCACCTACGCCCGCCAAATCCGCCAACTCGTCGATAACTTCAGTTTGGATAAGTGTAGAATCCATATCAAAACACACTAAGCGTCTATTACGTCTAAAAATGTTGTCTTCTTGAAATGCTATATCAACATCTAATTCTTTTGATATTTGCACAAATTTTTCGGTAAACTCAGACTTATTCTCCAGTTTGCCTCTTATGGATAGTTGAATTGATGCTCTTGGGTACTCTTCTGATTTAACTAAAGAGGTTCTACCAGTTAATCGTTTTATGGCATCTATATTGAGGTTCTTTTCAGAAATAATCTTAGTCACTTCAGATATTTGCTGAGCAGCCAATCGCTCTCCTAGGATTGTAACTATATACCTATCCTTACCTTGCAAACCTACCCAATGCTCATATTCCTCGAGTGTTATGGGAGTAAATTTTGCTGTAATTCCTAATTCGTAAGACTTAAACAATAAATCTTTTAAAACTGCAGCCGACTTTTTCCCTTTTTTAATTTCGAATAAAATCCCTAAAGAAAGTGTTTCATGGATATTGGCCTGACCAATGTCTAAAACCTTCGCGCCATATTCGGCTAAAACGCCTGTAAGTCCAGCAGTTAAACCAGGCTTATCTTGTCCTGATATATTAAGTAGAAAAATATCTGTCTCCAAAACAATGCTAAAATTTTATAAGTGTAAAAATGATTATTAAAGATGACAAATAAAAGTTTTAAGGCCTATTTACTTTAAAAATCTACTATGCCAACTTTCGTGAGCTGGAACTTCCCAATTTTCATTAAACTCGGCAATGTTATTGACTAGGTTGTTAAAAACAATTGTATTTCTAGATACGGCTTTATCCTTAGCCATTTTTTTGAAATCCTTTAAAGACTTATAAGCAATGTACTCACCTTGCTTGTATGAGACATTCATTTTATCCATAAGATCTACTTGATATTCTTTTTCTAATTGCTGAATAAAGTGTACGGACGCGTCAATAGAACATCCTGTAGCCATGTTTAAGTTTTGATTTAAAGCAATTACGATAAAGCGTTTATATACAACTTTATAACTAGCCAATAAATCTTTACCATGTGCGGTCCAGTCGTGAATAAATTTATCTAATTTTTCACTGATTTGTTTTATCTCGTCATCAGAAAAAGATCTATTTGATTGATATATCCATAGTCTTGATTCTTCAGGTAATTGATCGAATTCTACAAGCATTCTTCTTAATTATTGTAGTTGAAATAATAAAAAAGGATTTTACAGATCTTGGGCGTTGGCAATGAGTTCCGCTACATCCATAACCTTAATTTCACCTTCCTTTTCTTTGTTTTTTACACCATCTGTCATCATGGTATTGCAAAAAGGACATCCGGCAGCTATAATTTCTGGTTGAGTTTCTAAAGCCTGCTCTGTACGTTCAATATTCACCTCTTTATCACCTGGCTCCGCATCTTTAAACATTTGCGCTCCTCCTGCTCCACAACACAAACCACGAGATTTACACGATTTCATTTCAACGAGTTCGGCATCTAATTTCTTAATGAGTTCCCTAGGTGCTTCATAAACGTTATTTGCACGTCCTAAATAGCAAGGATCGTGAAATGTAATACGCTTACCTTTAAAGTTTCCTCCTTCAACGGTTAAACGGCTATCTTGCAATAATCCTTTTAAAAATTGGGTATGGTGAACAACATCATAAGTGCCACCGAGCGATGGATATTCATTTTTTAAGGTATTAAAACAATGTGGACATGTTGTTACGATCTTTTTAATCTCGTAGGCGTTTAGTACTTCTATATTGGTGACGGCCTGCATTTGAAATAAAAATTCATTTCCTGCTCGTTTTGCAGGATCACCTGTGCAACTTTCTTCTGCTCCTAGTACGGCAAAATCAATATTGGCTTTATTTAATAGCTTTACAAAGGCTTTGGTGATTTTTTTTGCTCTATCGTCAAAACTTCCAGCACAACCAA
>JABDIQ010000107.1 GCA_013003655.1 Winogradskyella sp.
AAATTAGTGAAATTAGGCTCTGAATTGCAAAATATGGATATGGATGATAAACAGTTACAGCAGTTTATGGACTTCTTTCAATAATTAATGCTATTATTTAATCCAAATCGTCTTGCGAGTTCTCTCCAAGACGATTTTTTCGTTTCTTCTCGTCAATTATAACAAGAACGGCAACGACAAACAACACAGCAAAACCTGAGAATAATAAGAACTTTACAATTAGATAATCCAATACATCAAAAACGCCTGCAATGATAAAGCCTAGTGTAATGATTATTACACCAGCCATAACTAAGTTGTTTCGTGTAAAGCTAAAATTCATATTCCGGTGTAGTTACTAGGAGAAATGGCCTTTAATTCGGTTTTTATTGTATCAGAGACGTCTAGATCATCAATAAAATCTGCAATTGATTTTTGGGTAATGCGTTCGTTTGTTCTAGTTAATCCCTTTAACGCTTCATAAGGATTAGGATAATTTTCGCGTCTTAATATCGTCTGAATAGCCTCAGCAACTACAGCCCAATTATTTTCAAGATCCTCAGCGAATTTAGGTTGGTTTAACAGTAACTTGTTTAGTCCTTTGAGGGTGGATTTAAATCCTATTAATGTATGTGCAAACGGCACACCAACATTACGCAATACCGTGCTATCTGTAAGGTCTCGTTGAAGTCTGGAAATAGGAAGCTTGGCAGAAAGATGCTCAAAAATAGCATTTGCTAATCCTAAATTACCTTCACTATTTTCAAAATCAATAGGATTTACTTTATGTGGCATAGCAGAACTTCCTACTTCACCCTTTTTTATCTTTTGTTTAAAATAATCCATAGAAACGTACGTCCATACATCTCTATCTAAGTCAATGATTATTGTATTAATGCGCTTTAGAGCATCAAACAATGCAGCCATATGATCGTAATGCTCAACTTGTGTTGTCGGAAATGAATGCTGAAGACCTAACTTGTCTTGTACAAACCGATTGCCAAAGGCCTTCCACTCAACTTTAGGATAGGCTACTTTATGAGCGTTAAAATTACCTGTGGCACCACCAAATTTTGCAGCACTTGGTATATCATTCAACAGATTGAATTGTTCTTTCAGTCGAACAGCAAATACTTCTATTTCTTTACCTAAACGGGTTGGTGATGCAGGCTGACCATGCGTTCGGGCTAACATAGGAATTATGGCCCATTCCTTAGATAATAGTTCCAACTTTTCAAGTAATGATATATACGTCGGCACGTAAACATCGTTCATTGCCTCTTTAATACTAAGAGGAATTGCTGTGTTATTAATATCCTGTGAGGTTAATCCAAAGTGAATAAACTCTTTGTATTTTGATAAGCCAAGAGCGTCAAACTTCTCTTTAATAAAATACTCTACAGCCTTCACATCATGATTGGTAACTGCTTCTATCTCTTTTATAGCCTCTGCATCATCATAAGAAAACGCTTTATAAATTGCTCTGAGGTCATCAAATACCAAATGATCAATAGCGCTTAATTGTGGCAGTGGCAATTCGCACAATGAAATAAAATATTCTATTTCAACAAGCACTCTGTATTTTATAAGTGCGCTTTCAGAGAAATAATCAGCTAAAGAATTAACTTTGTTTCTGTATCTTCCGTCTATTGGCGAAATGGCATTGAGTGATGAAACCGACATGACTTAGTTCGTTTTAAGAAGTGGCAAAGATAAGCATTTCAGTCTTTAAAATTGAACATTAATTAGTTATCTTAGACCTTAAATCATAGTATTATGAAGACCTTGTATGCACTCTTATTTATCAGTGTTTCTCAAATTGCAGTAGCACAATTTTATAAAAAATCTGAACCGTTTACACATACCTATTCTATTGTTGCATTAGACTCTGTTACTGGCGAAATGGGCGTTGCGGTGCAAAGTCATTGGTTTAGTGTTGGTACTACTGTTACCTATGGTAAAGCAGGAGTTGGTGTGATAGCTACACAGTCGTTAGTTAATCCTAGCTATGGACCAAAAGGTTTGGCATTAATGGAACAAGGTTTATCACCAGAGCAGGCACTTAAGGCATTAGTAGCCAATGATGATGGAGAAATGTATAGGCAAGTTGCATTTTTAAATAGTAATGGTGACGTTGCAGCGCATACAGGTAGCAGTTGTATTTCAGAAGCAGGACATTATGTTGGTAAGCATTTTTCGGTACAGGCCAATATGATGTTAAACAATACGGTTTGGAATGCTATGGCTAAAGCCTTTGAAACTACTAGTGGGCATCTCAGTGAACGATTAATGGCGGCACTGCTAGCAGCAGAAGCTGAAAAAGGAGATATAAGAGGAAAACAATCCGCTGCAATTCTTATTGTTAAAGGAGAAGC
>JABDIQ010000221.1 GCA_013003655.1 Winogradskyella sp.
TTATACTAACCATTGCAGCATTTACAAGTATCATTTTAGGCTTTGCTCTAGATTTAGAATACTCTCAAAAACTAATTGGTTTTGGTGTTCTGGGATTGTTTCTAATAGTATTTCCGCTATTTTCATACTACCGTTGGAAAGACAAAAACCTTAAAGACTACATGCTTAATAAAGAGAATTTAGATAAAATGCGTGACAACCAAAAACGCAATAAAATATAATTTGGGCGTAACTTTTTTATAGGGCGCGCTTTTATTCGTGATTTAATATTTTTTTAATGGAACTCATGAATATAAATATTTCGTTATATCTTGTTCTCGTACATCAAAAAAGAATGCCGCTACAATCGCTAATGCAAAAATCTACCTCATTCTGAACTTGTTTCAGAATCTCATAACCTATAAAATGCGACCCTGAAACAAGTTCAGGGTGACGAAACTTAATTCAAGTTTCTTTTTTCAATAAAAAACCGTTTTAAAATTTCAGAAGTTTCCATTTCTAAAACGCCGCCTTTAACATTGGTTTTGGGGTGTAATTTTGTTTTCATATTAATACAACCTCGCTCCTTATCTCTAGCGCCATAAACGATATTAGAAATCTGGCTCCAATACAACGCACCTGCACACATTTGGCAAGGTTCGAGCGTTACATACAATGTGCAATTTTGAAGATATTTCCCTCCTAAAAAATTAGCTGCCGCCGTTATAGCTTGCATTTCGGCATGCGCCGTTACATCATTTAAAGTTTCGGTTAAATTATGTCCGCGAGCAATAATTTTATTTTCTATAACAATAACTGCACCTACAGGAATTTCACCTTTATCAAAAGCAGCCTCCGCTTCTTGAAGCGCTTTCTTCATAAAATAGATATCGTCAAAAGGTTCTATCATAGATGTAAAAATAAAAAAGGCATCTTTTAAAAGATGCCTTTTTATAATAAATTTTAATCCAGTTTATTTTTTAATAATCTTTTCACTTGCATTAATATATTCTCCTTTTATTTTCAAAATATAAAGTCCAGGTGATAATGATTTTAAATTTAATTCAACTTCTCCAATTAAAGTAGCTTTTTTAGACATCATTTTTCTACCATTTATATCTATTAATTCTAAAGTTACGTCGCCTAAAGATCGTGTTGATTTAATTGTGAATTTATCACTTGTTGGGTTTGGATAAATTCTAAAATCATTTGAGTTAAAACTTTCTGAACTTAAAGTAGTACAATTTGCTAATGAAGGGTCGTTAGGGTCTGGAGTTTCAAAATTTTGTGTTTGATCTGTTCTTACCAATGAACTACCTTGAGTAGCATTTACACCTAACCCTCTTGCAGCAAACACATCCCAAATAATACATTGGTCTTCACCACCCGTTAAAGCTAAGTCGGCTGCTAATATAGCATCTCTTCCATCAACAAAACCAGGATTACATGGCTGTAATTTCATACCATCTAATACAATTTGCATGACTTTATTATTGCCTCCAGTTCCGTTAAATAAATCGGCATCGAAACCATATTTATCTATATAAGCCCAAGTTAAATCCCATAGCATGGTTGCCCAAATTGAACCTACTCCATGAGGTGCTGAAAAAGAAGCTGTGTTATTAGTATCACTATAAGTTGATGGGTTTATTGAAGTATCAGTACTATACCTGTATGGTCTAATACCCGGACCATCTATTGGTTGATCAGAATCAAAAGTAGCTATCCCACGCCCATCCGTTCCAAAATCAGAACTTTTCATAGTAGTAACTAGTGCAACCCAATCAGACCAGCCTTCTCCCATTTGTTCGGTAAAAGTGCCTATACAGTTTCCTTCTGTATCATATTCCGTACAGGATATTAAGCAATCAGAGTTATCAGAGCCTCCTGTAAGACGGGTAGAAATTCCATGTCCATACTCATGGCCAATTACACCATTATCATAATTTCCATCAATTAATAAAGATCTAACTAAGGATGCACTAATTGAATCTCCATTTTCTAAGGCTGAAATAATAGCATCTCCAGTGCTTTGCTCAATCATTATAGACGGTATAGTAACACTATCTCCATCAGCTCCTGGTCCCATTTGTATTAAGCCTGTGGTGTTATTTACAATTACAACTGCTACCGCCCCAGCATTTTCTGCGGCTAACACTTTAAATCCAAACTCACATTCTCCTCTGCGTATTACGGCAATTTTGCCTGCGAGACTTAGTGCATTTGTTATAACGTCACAAGCGTCATTAGGATCTGTAGATGCTCCAGAGTCGTCATCAACAACTAACGCTAAATCATTTGTTAATGGTGTATCTGTTAGAGATGCTCCAAAGCCTGCCTCAGTTCCAATATACCCGCCACTTAAAGATCCGTTATTTATTGTTAAGACATCACTAAGTTTATTCCACAAGTACATTTGCATTCTAGGTCTCGCACCATCGGGTGGTGTGCTAAAATTTGCATTATTTAATCCTCCTCCGTCAAGTCCATCAGCAGCAACAGGATCGCTTTGCCCTGGTGCTCCAGAATAATTTTTTTGCTGAAAATTACCAGAAACTTCGTCAAATCCATATTCATAAAATATATCATGAATCATATTGTTCATATAAAACAAGTTCGTAATTGAAGCATCAATAGAAACATCTGGTTGCTCATTTAAATCCAATGAAAAGTCAAAGTTTAGCGCACTTCCTCCATTAGGCCTTGAACCTCCACTATTATTATTATCTGCGTCATCTTGAGCAAGAACATTATTTCCTCTTGTATCAGTAAATTCTGCCCCTGCAACACCATTGATATCGTGCCAACCATAAGGTGACGCGTTAGGAT
>JABDIQ010000229.1 GCA_013003655.1 Winogradskyella sp.
TATATCAACAGACTCATTGGCGCTGCCTCAGGAATACCCATTCTCATTTTTACAATTATGTCTATATGGCTTTGGAAAGATCGTAAGCGCTTCTTAATCCTTTCTATACTTACTGTTTTTGCCATGGCTTTCCAAGCTTGGTTGGGCAAAACAGTGGTAGACTCTAATCTTGCACCATACAAAATTACAGTTCATATGGTCATGGCATTGGTGATAGTAGCCATAATCTTATACCTTATTTTCATTGCTAAAGAAACTACAAAACATCAGAGGTATGATAAAGGGTTTAGACATATCATGGTCTTTGCAACACTTTTAACCCTCGTACAAATCATATTAGGCACACAAGTAAGACAATATGTAGACGAGCAAGTAAAGGACATTGGATACATAAAATCTCAATGGTTGGCAGATCCTACGGTTAGTTTTTATGTTCATAGAACCCTCTCCTTACTTGTATTGGCTGTCAATGGTTGGTTATTCTATAGAAATAAAACCCTTAATTTAGGATACACTAAGCTGAATATAGTTTTAATTGGAATAGGTTTAGAGATAATTACAGGCATACTCATGTATTATTTTGATTTTCCATTTTCAACACAACCTACACATCTTGTTCTTGCTGCCATTTTAATAGGTGTTCAATTTTACTTAGTGTTAGAAAGTAATCAGAAAAAAATCAATGTAAATCGCATAGAATTTGAAAAATCATAACTTTGCTTAAACTAGTTTTATAATGATCTATAGATTTAGAGTAATATTAGATAATGATACAGAAGACAGTATTTTTAGAGATCTCGAAATATTAGAATCTGATAGTATGGAAGACCTGCATAATATCATTACACAATCCTTTGGTTTTGACGGGATGGAAATGGCTTCTTTTTACGTAAGTGATGATAAATGGAGTCAAGGTGAGGAAATTGCAATGTTTGATATGAGTGAAGCTGGTAATGAGATTAAAACAATGAGTACAACAAAAATCAGCGATGTTGTGCATGAGGCCTCTACCCGACTTATTTATGTTTATGACTTTTTAAATATGTGGACCTTTTTTGTAGAATTAGCAGAAATTGTTGAAGAAGTTAAAGGTGTTAACTATCCTAATCTTATGTTTGCTCATGGGCAAATCCCTGACGAGGCTCCTGAAAAAATATTTCAGGCAGAAAAGGATGATTCATCAGATTTTGATGACGATTATGAGACGGATGATTTTGACGATATAGAGTTTGACGAAAACTGGAATTGAAAGGAGCCTCCCAAAAAAAGGAGACCTCTCTTTTTATATATCCTTTCCAGTAATAATTGTTTTAACTCGTAAACCACCGCTATTTTAGAGTTCAGCTGAAGGTTTAAATGCGTTACTTAAAATGCATGTAACAATTACCGTATCTACTCGTCTTATTTAAATAACTAATCAATTCAATTATTTTGGACACCATTCTAACAATTAACAATCTCACCAAAAAATTTGGTTATCTCACAGCTGTTAAAGATTTAAGTTTTACCATAAATAAAGGAAACGTTTACGGTATTTTAGGCCCAAACGGAAGTGGAAAATCAACAACATTGGGCATAGTGCTAAATGTGGTGAATAGAACCTCTGGAGAATTTAGTTGGTTTGATGGCAATGTCTCTACGCACGACGCTTTAAAACGTGTTGGTGCCATTATAGAACGACCTAATTTTTATCCTTATATGTCTGCATATGACAACTTAAAACTTGTCTGCAAAATAAAAGGTGTAGATTATTCTAAAATTGACGAAAAACTAGAGATCGTAGGTCTTGAGGATCGCAAAAACAGCTCTTTTAAAACCTATTCACTAGGGATGAAACAGCGCCTTGCTATTGCCTCAGCACTGCTTAATGATCCCGAAATTTTAATTCTAGATGAACCTACCAATGGCTTAGATCCACAAGGTATCCATCAAATAAGATCCTTAATAAAAGATATTGCTAAAAACGGCACTACTATATTATTAGCATCTCACCTTTTAGACGAAGTAGAAAAAGTTTGCTCTCATGTTGTAGTTCTTAGAAAGGGTGAAAAATTGTATTCAGGACGTGTTGATGAAATGATTAACAGCTTTGGATTTTTTGAGCTCAAATCAGATAAACAATCTGAGTTGATTACTTATTTAGAATCTAATGAAGCATTTAGTAAAATAAAAGTTGAAGGCGAATTAATTACTGCATTTTTAAACGAGCCTATGCCTGCAGCTACATTTAACCAACAAATGCACAATAACGGCATTGTATTATCTCATCTTGTAAAACGAAAGGAAAGTTTAGAAGAACAATTCTTAATGCTCACAGACACCAAAGCAGAGGCTTAATTTTACTAATTGCTATAACCAATTATCTCATGATAAGACTTATTAATTTAGAACTTCAAAAACTTTGGCTCAATAAAACCAGTAGAATACTCATCTACGTTTCATTTATTTTACCATTTACGGTATTGATATTGTCATCTATTAAAATCAATTTTTTTGGGTTTTTTACTTTAGAATTAGGTGAGCTTGGTATTTTTAATTTTCCTATTATTTGGCATATTACTACTTTTTTTGCTGCATTATTCAAATTCTTCTTTGCCATTGTGGTTGTTAGTATGATTGGTAATGAGTACAGTAATAAAACTATAAAACAAAACCTAATTGACGGTTTAAGTAAAAAAGAATTTATTCTTTCTAAATTCTATACGATCGTATTTTTCTCATTGGCTGCAACAGTGCTTATCGGTTTAGCAACCTTTTTTATAGGACTCTATTATTCAAGTTATACTGAAGCAAGTATAATTGTTAGAGAAATAGAATTTCTATTGGCCTATTTTGTAAAGCTTATTGGATTTTTTAGTCTCTGTTTGTTTTTTGGAATGCTCTTAAAACGATCAGCATTTGCGCTCGGCTTTTTATTCATTCTTTATATCCTAGAATGGATAATATTTGGTTTTATAACATACCACTCTGATGCAGATACAGGATTTAAGATTAAAAACTTTCTACCACTAGAATCCATGTATAAATTGATAGATCAACCTATACAGCGTATAGTTATGAGCAAATTCCCAGATAAAACAGAAATAGTTTACGACTATGCTGTACATTGGCATGAAATTGCCATCGTTCTTGGTTGGACTGCTCTTTTTGTCTTTTTATCTTATCGATTATTAAAAAAGAGGGATTTATAATATCTTTGATAGCTATGGCTATTGAAAAATGAAGAACTCAATTTATCTAATATTTTTTATTGGATTTATCCAACTATTAAGTGCGCAAAACGAAGCATCCTATTGGTACTTTGGAAAAAACGGCGGACTTAGATTTAATGCAACGTCAGGGAACGTTACTGCTGTTACAGACGGTCAAATAGATACACTTGAAGGATGTACAAGTATCTCAGATACCGATGGTAATTTGTTGTTCTATTCAGATGGCAGAACAGTTTGGAACAGAAATCATCAAGTAATGCTCAATGGTACTGGATTAAAAGGAGACGAATCAAGTACGTCTTCAGGATTAATTGTTCCTAAACCACAAGACCCTAACTTTTACTACGTATTTACAGTTGACGAACCTCATCATTTCAATTCTACCGCATTCCCAAATCAAACGGATGGTGATGGCATTAATGACGGACTTATGTATTCTCGTGTCAATATAAACGACGATGGTGGCCTAGGCGCCGTTGATCTCACAGAAAAAAATGTGCCTCTAATTACTTACGATACTGCAAACCCATTAGAAGTAGATTATAAGTGTTCTGAAAAAATAACTGCTGTAAGAGCAGACGATTGTTCTTCCTTTTGGGTGATTACTCATTTTATTGATAAATTCTATGCCTTTAAAGTAGATACGAATGGAGTAAGTACAACTCCTGTTGTTTCTACTGTTGGTCCTGTTGTGCCTGTATCAGGATATAGACGCAACGCCTTAGGCTATATGAAAGCGTCTCCTGACGGATCAAAGCTAGCTGTAGCTCATTTTGGTTTTGCCACAGTTGCTGGCGGCGATGCAGGAGGAGGTATTTATTTATTTGATTTTGATAATGACACTGGGGTTGTATCAAATTCCATAGAACTTTACGGTCCGCAAAATAACAATAGCCCATATGGTATTGAGTTTTCTGCAGAAAATAAAAAAGTATATGCAACAGTTGGCTTTGGTATTAACGGTAATGGTGCTAGCCAAATTCTACAATGGGATCTTGAAGCTACCAACATTCCAGGTACTATGCTCACCATACATTCGTCCAATACATTGAGTGCTGGTGCACTGCAATTAGGTATAGATCGGAGAATCTATAGAGCACAGGTTAGTTTTGGAAATTTACCTGGATCAGGTAGGTATCTGGGTACAATTAATAACCCAGAATTAGCAGGTTTTGCTGCTGAATATGATGAACAAGGACAACTAGTGGACATCGGTGGCAATTTTCAAAATTTAAGCCGCATAGGTTTACCTCCTTTTATTCAATCCTTATTCAACTCTCAAATAGATATCATTCAAAACGGCATAAGTACTACAGAGCTTAGATTATGCGAAGGGGATACTTATACACTTCGAGCAGACGACCTGCCTGGAGCAACCTATATTTGGTCTTTAGATGGTACAGTATTACCCGATGACACTTTTGAACTAGAAATTGATACTCCTGGATTTTACGAACTGTTTATAGAACCAAATAATGGCGAATGCCCTATTGAAGGAAATGCCGTGGTCGGGGTTTTTGAAATTCCAGAAGCCAATACACCAAGTAATGAGGTTATTTGTGATGACAACAACGATGGCGTTGCTTCATTTAATTTTTTAACTAAAAACGCTGAAGTCCTTGGTAATCAAGATTCAACCGTAATTCAAGTGAGCTATCATTTATCATTAAGTGATGCTGAAAATAATCTTAATCCTTTATCGGTTCCATACGCTAACACTAACCAATTTGAACAGATCTTTGTAAGGGCCGAACACATAGAAAATCCTAACTGCTATGATGTTACGTCATTTAATATCAGTGTCTTTAACACACCAATTGTTAATCTAATAAGCGATGTGGAGTTTTGTGATGATGAAGATGATACAAGTGATGGCATAGCTACTGTAGATCTATCAAGTTTAAATAATGATGTAATAGGAAGCCAAGATGCATCTGAGATAAATATTAGTTTTCATGACTCGCTTACCGATGCTGAGCAAGGTATCAATGACCTACCATTAAACTACAGGAACTCAACACCATTTAACGAAACGCTGTTTGTAAGAGTAGAAAATAAAGCCAATGTAGATTGTTTTGATACTTCTGACTTTAGTTTAATTGTCAATGATGCGCCTATTGCGTTAGACGCAACCATTCTACAATGTGATGAAGATGACTTACAGGATGGACTAACCACATTCAATATTAGTCAAGTTGAAAATGACATTACCAGTGGAGAAGCCAATAGGATGGTGACATATTTTTTAAATATTGCTGATGCCGAAGATGACGAAAACAGTATTGACGGAAATGCATTTGAAAACACCACTAATCCACAGAGTGTTATTGCTAAGGTCACCAATACAATTACTAATTGCAGTAGCTACAGTACAGTAGAATTAGAAGTAAGCACAACCTCCTCTAACACAGCATTTTTAGAGTCTTGCGATGATGATGGTACAGAAGATGGATTCACCCTTTTTGATCTTAATGAAGCAAGTACTCAAATTCTCGATGGATTGACTACAGATTTAGACATTCAATTTTTTGAAACCTACGACGAGGCCTTACTTGAGAATAACCCTTTGAGTTTAAATTATACAAACGCCGTTGCATATAACCATACGATCTTTGCTCGCGTTGAAAACAACAACGCCTGCTATGGCATTAGTGAGGTTGAACTTGTAGTTTATCAATTACCTAATATTCAAACAACTGCAGAAACTATATATTGTCTCAATAGCTTCCCAGATATAATAACATTAAATGGAGGTGTTATTAACGACATACCTAACAACTACAATTACAACTGGTCTACAGGCGAAACAACATCATCCATTGACGTTGACGCACCAGGTACTTATTCTGTTACGGTTTCTAATACTAATGGTTGCTCAAAGGAACGCACTATAGTGGTACAACCCTCAAACATTGCTGCGGTTACTGATATAAATGTGATGGATGCTACTCAAAACAACTCTGTTACAATATTTGTCACAGGTGAAGGTGATTATGAGTATGCATTAGATACAATTAATGGTCCTTATCAAGACGAAAATACCTTCAATAATGTTCAACCTGGCCTTTATACTATATATATACGAGATAAAAATAACTGTGGTATTACTGAAGATCTTGTTTCAGTAGTTGGTTTTCCAAAATTCTTTACACCCAATAATGATGGTGTTAACGACTATTGGCAAGTCAAGGGCATCAATAGAGATTTTCAACCCAATACAAGTATCTTAATATTTAATAGATATGGAAAATTGTTGGCCGAAATTGATCCAGTAGGTCCTGGTTGGGATGGCACACTCAATGGTAATAAGCTACCAAGCAGTGATTATTGGTTTTCTGTACAATTAGAAGATGGCAGAATATTTACAAGTCATTTTACCTTAAAAAGGTAAATTACAAAACATCAGATAAGTATTTTTTAATGAGACATTTTATTAAACTATTAGTATGTTTTTACTGTCTCCAAGGGTCTGCTCAGGTTGAAAGCTCTAATTGGTACTTCGGTGTAAATGCTGGTGTTAATTTCAATAGTTGCATCAATGAAGTGAGTGCTTTATTAGATGGCAACGTCAATCAAAATAGTTTTGAGAGCGCATCCATTTCAGATGAAAATGGTAATCTTTTATTTTACACAGATGGAGAAACAGTTTGGGATAAAAATCACAATCCTATGTCCAATGCCAATAACAACAGTCCACTTAAAGGAAAAGGCGATGTTATTATTTTACCTAATCCATCAAATGATGAGCAGTATTATATTTTTGGTGTAGATAACGCCTCGTTTTGGAATATATCCAATTATTTGCCTAATAATAATGACGATGGCAGTAATGACGGTTTAACATACTCTATTGTAGATCTGTCTTTAAATAACGGTTTGGGCGATATTTTACCAGATCAAAAAAACCAACATCTAATTACCTACAATGAAAACGACGCTGCTCATTTAGAGTATAAATGTTCTGAAAAAATCACTGCGGTAAGAGGTGCCGATTGTAATTCGTACTGGATAATAACGCATTTTGAAGCACAATTTTATGCCTTTTTATTAGATAGTAACGGAGTAAATACAACACCTGTGACCACAGCAATTGCGCCCTTAGTTCCTGTCGACAATGAACTAAACTATGCGTTCAATGCAGACGGCAAATTAAAATCCTCACCAGATGGCAAACAACTGGCAATTGCCCATAATAGTTTTTCTACCGAAGAGGAATTTTACTTTCCCGGAGGTATTTATCTTTATGATTTTGATAATACTACCGGAATCGTTTCTAATCCAGTAACCCTATACTATAACCAAGAAACAGACTACCCTTACGGAGTGGAGTATTCATCCTCAGGATCTTGGCTGTATGCAACAACTCAAGAACGAATTATTGATGGAGATGTAATTAGCAAATTATTACGTTGGAATTTAGATGCAAACAACATTGCTAATACACTAGAAATACTTGAAGACTCCGAAGATATTGCATTTGGTGATTTGCAATTGGGCACAGATGACGAATTATATGTCGCTCAAAATAGTTATTTTGACATGTCAGATAGCTATAGATATCTCGGTATTGTAGAAAATCATAACGCTAATTTAGTTTTGGTTGACTATCTAGAAACAGGACTAGAATTAGACCAAAATCAAGATAATTCTAATATCTCATTACGAAACCTACCTCAATTTAATAAACAATGGTTTAATAAGAGAGTTGATATTATTGATAATGGTATTAATTCGTGTGAGTTATTTTTATGCGGCAATCAACAAGAATCTTTGACAGCCCCTGAAATACCTGGTGCTACTTACACATGGTATAAAAATCAACAGATCCTTGCAGGCGAAAATACCCATCAATTGATCATCGACGATATAGGCATCTATTCATTGTACTTAGAACCAAATAATGGTGATTGTCCAATTGAAGGTAAAGCAATTGTTCTTCCATCCAATGATATACCTACAGCAACAAACGTCGCTGTTTTGCAATGCGATGATGATGTAAGTGACGGTTTCTCTACATTTAATTTAGAGAATATTTCATCTGATGTAACAAATACAGAAAACGATGTTGAAATAAGTTTTTATGATAGTTTAACAGATGCCCAAAATGAGGACAACGAGCTTCCTTTAATTTATACAAATACTTCAAATCCACAGATCATTTACGTGGTGGTGAATAATTCAGCAAATGGGTGTTCTAATATTGCGGAAGTAACTCTTGAAGTTAGCACATATACTGCAAACGATGCTATACTTGAAACCTGTGACACAGACGAAACTGACGGCATATCAGATTTTGATCTAAGCCTTGCAAACGATGAAATTACCTCTGGATTAGATGAAGGATTAACTATTTCTTATCACCTTACTTTTAACGATGCATTGTTACAAGTATCTGCACTGCCCTTATTATATACCAACTCTGTGTCTTATTTTCAGACCATCTATGCTAGGGTTGAAAATGAAAACACCTGTTACAGAATTAGCGCTGTTCAATTAATCGTAAATGAGCTACCTGAAATTGAATTACATGATGAAGCGATTTACTGTCTTAATAATTTTCCTGAAACGATCATGCTAACCAGCGGCATACCAAATAACACAACTGAAGACTATACTTTTGAATGGTCTACTGGCGAAACATCATCCTCTATTAATATTAATGCTCCTGGCACTTATACGGTTACAGTCACCAATAATAATACTTGTTCTTCAGAACGCACTATTGTTGTTCAATCTTCTAATATTGCTACCATAACCGATATAAATGTTGTAGATGCAACTCAAAATAATCTAGTTACCGTTTTAGTATCTGGTGAAGGTGATTATGAGTATGCATTAGATACAATTGAAGGTCCTTATCAAGACGAAAATACATTTAATAATGTTCAACCTGGCCTCTACTCTATATTTGTCCGAGATAAAAACAATTGCGGTGTTACAGAAGACCTAGTTTCAGTTATTGGTTTTCCTAAATTCTTTACACCCAACAATGATGGTGTTAACGACTATTGGCAGATCAAAGGAATTAATAGAGATATTCAAACCAATACAAGTATCTTAATATTTAATAGATATGGAAAATTATTGGCTGAAATTGATTCACGAAGTCCTGGATGGGATGGCACATATAATGGTTCTAAATTACCTAGTAATGATTATTGGTTTTCTGTAATTCTTGAAGATGGACGAGAATTTACCAATCATTTCACGCTAAAACGCTAATTTAGTTGTGTTAAGCCAACCTACCATGTCGTTTAAGCTTATATTATCTGCGTTTATAGTTTTTAATGTCATTACTCTACCTGCACAAGATGTAAGCCTGTACGAACAATTTAATGGTAGATATGATTACGTGGCCATTGGCAACACATTAAACAGTGAAGAAAACGGTCCGGATACTAATTGTAGTATTCTATCCACATCCTCAGCCACACTCAATTTACAACCTCAACAAAATATTATAGCCGCCTATTTATATTGGGCAGGATCAGGAGTTGGTGATTTTGATATTGAAATTAATGACATTCCCATTACTGCAGAACGTACTTTTAGCGATACTTTAGATAATGAGCGCGTGTTTTTCGCTGCTTTTGCAGACGTTACTGAAATAATTCAAGATCAAGGAAATACAACCTACACTATCTCAGAGCTAGATCTAACCACAGTTATAAATCCTTATTGTCCCACTGGCACCAACTTTGGAGGATGGGCTATAGCCATTGTTTTTCAAGATGAAAATTTACCGCTGAATCAGTTAAATGTTTATGATGGACTACAAAGTGTCCCCACCAATCTAAATATTACGCTAGATAATCTCAACGTGCTGGATAACGAAGGTGCTAAAATTGGGTTTATTGCTTGGGAAGGTGATAATGACTTAGCGGTTAACGAACAATTAACTATTAATGGAAACACTATTAGTAATCCACCTCTAAATCCAGCTAACAACGCATTTAATGGTACAAATAGTTTTACAGGCCAATCCAATTTATATAATATGGATATTGATGTCTATAACATTCAAAACAATATAAACATTGGTGATACTTCAGCAACAATCTCATTAACATCTGGACAAGATTTTGTGATGATTAATAACATAATTACGGTTCTCAACAGTCAGTTACCAGACGCAACAATTAATATTGATGATTTTTATTTAGAATGTGACTCTCGAATAGTTGAACTGAATTATACTGTAAATAATTTCAACAGTACTGATCCCTTGCCTGTTAATACACCAATTGCCTTTTATGCCAATACCACACTTGTCGGGCAATCATTTACAGTTAATACAATTCCTGTAAACGAAAGCGAAAGCGGAACAATAGAACTTTTTATACCAGAAAGTGAAGGTGATACATTTTATCTGCTGGTCGTTGTAGATGATGATGGAATGGCTAATGGCCAAGTAAACGAAACCAATGAGGTAAATAACGACACTTCCGTTTTTATAGAATTATTGATTATTCCAGAAATTATACAGTTACCCAATGTAATAGCCTGCAATGAAGGATTTGAAACTGCTCAGTTTGATCTAACCGTAAATACCCAAAACTTCGACCAATCTTCAATTACGTTTTATAATTCCTTAGCAGATCTGCAAAACAATACCAATGAAATACCAATTCCAGAGGCATATATCAATTCATCCAATCCCGAAGTTATTTATGCTAAAGTAGAAACAGCACCTTGCTATGAAATTTATGAGTTTCAGTTATTAATTGAGAATTGTCCACCTCATATTCCCGAAGGCTTTTCACCAAATGGAGATTCAATTAATGATTGGTTTAATATTCAAGGGTTGTATAACATATTTACCGCTCATCAACTACAAATTTATAATCGCTACGGTACACTCATTTTTGTAGGCAATAATGACAGCCCATGGAATGGAATACCAAACCGTGGCATAACCAATATGGGTAAACCTGTTCCCGTTGGCGTTTACTACTACATTCTCAAATTAAACGACCCAAATTACAAACCAATTACTGGGTGGGTTTATGTAAATTACTAATTATGTTAAAATTTAACGCTCTTTGTCGTATTTTTTTGTGTTTAGTCTATATATAGTCTACATTTCGCCCTTATGACATACGCATAATCTTAAGGAGAGCCCCAAATCTGCTAAAGTTTTGCACCAAAATTAACCGCATTGCATATGATATGGTATAAGAATTCTATTGTTTTACTTTTTTGTTTGCTATTTGCCAACAGTATGGCGCAGCAGATTACTGTAGACAATACAGTAAGTGCTCAAGACTTAGTAGAAAATACCTTAATTCAAGGTTGTGTTGAGGTATCAAATATATCATCACCAGTTAATGGAAGTGTGGACAATATTGGAAGTTTTGCATACTTTGAACAAGGAACGTCAAATTTCCCATTTCAAAATGGAATTATACTATCAACAGGTAATGCTAACAGCGCAGGAAATGGCGAAAACACCAATACACTTAACGAAGGTACTAGTGCTTGGCCAACAGATCCTGATCTAGAATCGGCATTAGCTATTTCAGGCACATTAAATGCCACCTCTTTAGAGTTTGAATTTATTTCAACTACCAATCAAATACAATTCAATTATATTCTAGCTTCAGAGGAATATTATGCTAACTTTCCCTGTGAATATTCTGATGGTTTTGCGCTTTTAATTCGGCTTGCTGGAACAAATGATCCTTTCACCAACATTGCAGTAATACCAGGCACTAATACGCCTGTTAATACCAACACCATCCATAATGAAATCGTAGGCTTTTGTCCAGCAGAAAACGAAGAATACTTCGATGGATTTAATATGGGAGATACCAATTATAACGGTAGGACTACTGTATTAACAGCCTCTGCCTCTATAACACCTAATGTAGCTTATCAAATTAAAATGATCATTGCAGATCAAACGGATCAGAATTACGATTCCGCCGTTTTTATTGAAGGTAATAGTTTTGATACTGTTGTGGATCTTGGTGAAGATATTTCTATTTGTGCTGAAGAATATGCACTAGATGGCGATATAGAAAATCCTCAAGCCACCTATTCATGGTTTTTTAATGGTGGATTAATTCCCGGTGCAATTCAACCTACATATGATGCCACACAAACCGGAAATTATCGTGTAGAAATATCTATTCCTCTAGCAGGCGGATTTTGTATAATAGAAGATGATGTTGATGTAGTATTAAGTGCCACACAGGCCTCAGGACCAATCAGTGATTATGAATTATGCGATGACCAGAGTAATGACAACATTGAGACCTTTGATCTTAATACAAAAACAAACGAAGTTGAAGCTTCTGTGCCGCCATCCTCCTATGCTATTAGTTATCATTATAGTGCAAATGATGCGCAAAACAATATAAACGCTATTGCTAATCCTATTCAAAATTCTATAAATCCACAAACAATTTTTGTGCGTATTGAGGATACCTCAACAGGATGTTTAGCTTATAATTCATTTAATCTTGTGGTTAATGAATATCCTATTCCGGTAGATCCGAGTTTATTATCAGTTTGTGATGATAGCACAGCAGATGGAATTACAGATATCGATCTAAGTGTAAAGGACAGTGAGATCACCAACGGACAACCAAATTTAGTTGTGAGTTATCACCCGACGCCAAATGATGCTTTGAACGGTACTAATACGTTGCCAAACCCTTATACTAATTCATCACCAAATGAAACGGTTTATGTAAGAGTTACAAATACGATTACTGGTTGCTCTAGTACTACAACATTAGATATAAGTGTTACTGACAATCCGGTAATAAATAGAGAAGACCATTATATTGATGCCTGTGATGTTGATCATAATGGATTTGCTTCGTTTGACCTTACGCAAATTACGGCTGATGTATTACAAGGATTAACAAATGTTACGGTGACGTTTCATGAAACGCCAGAAGATGCAGAAGCCGGAATTAATAGTATTCCAGATCCATCCAATTACAGTAACTCCATGGAGAATGAACAAATTGTTTTCATAAGAGTTGAAGATAATGCAACGGGTTGTTCAACTTATACACCTATTGAAATACATACAAATTTATTATTAACAGGAACAAGTATCAGAGATTTTACTTTATGCGATATTGATAATGATGGAACCGAAGAGTTTAGTTTTGCAAGTATTGCACTTGTAATTATTAACGGCTTAGAAGATGTTACTGTTACATTTTACGAAACTGAAAATGAACGTGATAATCAAATTAATGCCATTGACCCTAATACACCTTATCAAGCTCAGAGTAATCCGCAAACTATTTATATAGAACTAAATAGTCCTGATTGTTCTGAAGTTGCAGAGTTTGATTTAATTATGTTGCCTATAAATCAATTTGATTCCATAGGTAGTGTAACTGTTTGTGATGACAACCAAGATGGGATAACAACCACCATACTTTCAGACTTTGATGCACAAGTTACAGGAGGAGATCCTAATTTTTCGGTGACCTATTTCATATCAGAGTCAGATGCTAACTCAAATTCTAACCCTCTACCTAATACCTACACCAATTCAACTAACCCATTTGTACTTTACCCACGCATTGTAGAAAATTCATCAGGCTGTGCCGATTCTAGTGGTAATGAGTTTACAGTTGATGTATTACCTGCACCAGAGACCAATACACCAGATCCATTGATTATTTGTGATGATGATCAGGATGCAAGGTCTATTGTTAATCTAGATGCTCTTATTCCTAATGTGGTTTCAGATACAACAGATCGTAGTATTACCTTTCATAGCACTCAAGAGGACGCAGTTAATAACACAGCAGCAATACCTAATTCAAATACATACGATGCCACTACAGAGACCGTATTTATTAGAGTGGAAAACACAAACACAAGCTGTTACAGTGTTGAATCTTTGGATATTATAGTTAACACCTTGCCTATTTTTCAGCCAATAAATAATTATCGTGTTTGCGAAAATCAAAGTGATGGTTTTGCCAACTTCATGTTTAATACCATGGATGCTGAAATTTTAAACGGACAAACAGGTAAACAAGTTCTATACTTTCTTACTGAGATCGATGCCACCAACCGAACAAACGCCATTGATAAAACAAGTAATTATCAAAATGTCACCAATCCACAAACGATTTATACTAGAGTGGAAAACAATACAGATCAGGACTGTTTTGGAACAAGCTCATTCATTATAGAAGTTGGTTCTAATCCTAATTACAATGAACCTTCAGATTGGTTTATGTGCGACGATAATTCTAACGACTCTACTGAAATTTTTGATCTGTCTACAAAAATTACTGAAATTGAATCTGGTATTCCAGAAGATTTAACTATTACATTCTATAGCTCTCTCAGTGATGCGCAATCAGGTACCAATCCACTGCCATTGCAATATGAAAACACGTCTAATCCCGAAGAAATATTTGTGTTGATCGATAACGGAACTATTTGTACATCGACGACATCTTTTACATTGAATATTGTTCAAGTACCAGCCCTTAACGAACCGAGTCCACTTGTAGAGTGCGACAATGATGGCAATGGCTCAACGCTATTTGACCTAACTGAAGCAGAGGTAGAAATTTTGGATGTTAGACAAGATGATATAGAAATTGCATATTTCACTTCAATGAATGATGTTGAAAATAATACTAATGCAATTGCTAATCCATCAAGTTTTATGAACACAGTCAATCCACAGACTGTATTCTTTAAAGTAACCAATACCATTTCTAATTGTTATTCCGTTGTGCCAATAGATCTTATTGTGGAACTTCCGCCACAGATCTTATACATTGCTGATTATGAAATTTGCGACACCGAAAACAACACCTACGATCTAAGTGAAATCAATACAGCATTTACCCCAGAAACAGAAGGCATTAGCTTTAGTTATTTCTCTTCTAGTGCCGACGCACATCAAGATGTAAATGAAGTAGGCCCAATTTATAATTACCAAACTACCTCTGATCAATTGTATGTAAGAGTAAGTAATGATGAAACATTATGTTATAGGGTTCACCCATTTAATCTGGTAGTTAATCCAACACCTTCGGCTACACAACCTAATGATATGTATGCATGTGATGATGATTATGACGGCTATCAAACTTTCGACTTTAGCACTCAAAATGCAGCTATTTTAAATGGTCAGGCACCTTCTCAGTATTCTGTTACTTATTTTAACAGCTTTATATCTGCTCAAGAAGGCGTTGAACCTTTAGGCGATGTGTCTAGCGTAGCCCATAATTCTACTATTTATGCTCGCGTTCAAAACAATGCAACGGGATGTTTTAGCATCACCCAATTTGGGATTGTAGTTTATCCTAAACCTGTCGTAGAAATACCAGATCAGGTTATATGTTTAGAAAATTTACCACTTGTAGTTAGCGCGGAAACTAACGATCCTAGTGATTCATATCTGTGGTCTACAGGTGAAACCACGCCTGAAATTATTATACCTGAAGTTGGAAGTTATTGGGTTTCTGTTACTACTGAAAACGGATGCGAAACCACGGATGATTTTAATGTTGATGTCTCAGAAGTTGCAACCATAGAGTTCACTGAAACTATTGATTTTTCAGATCCTAATAACATTACCATAGAAGTTTCAGGTATTGGTGATTATCAATACATACTCGACGATGGTTTTCCACAAGAATCTAACGTCTTTGAAAATGTTAGTCTTGGATACCATACCATAACAGTATTCGATGCTAAAGGGTGTAGTTCTGTATCTCAAGAAGTCGTAGTCATTGATGCACCAAAATATTTTACACCTAACAATGACGGACAGCATGATACATGGCATATCAGTGGTGTAGAGACGCTGCCAGGCACAGTGGTTTATATATTTGACCGATTTGGGAAACTCATAAAACAAATTGGCTCTAATACACCTGGATGGAATGGAACTTATAACGGAAATAACATGCCATCGAGCGATTACTGGTTTGTTGCTGAAGTAAAAAATGATGGTGAAACCTTTAAAGTAACAGGACATTTTACCCTTAAACGATAGGTTAAAACACTTTAATTCTGTTGATGTTTATTGTAACTTTGTCTTATGCAATTTAAGATAAAGTCAGATTTTAAACCTACTGGAGATCAACCAGAAGCCATTGATCAATTATCTAATGGCATCCTAAATAAAGATAAATACCAAACGTTATTAGGCGTTACAGGTTCAGGTAAAACCTTTACTATGGCCAATGTTATTGAGCGTGTTCAGCGGCCAACACTTGTTCTAGCCCATAATAAAACCCTAGCGGCACAGTTATATTCAGAATTCAAACAATTTTTTCCTGAGAACGCGATAGAATATTTTGTGTCTTACTACGACTACTATCAACCGGAAGCTTACATCCCAACCTCAGGTCTGTACATAGAAAAAGATCTCTCAATCAACGAAGAAATAGAGAAAATGCGGTTAAGCACTACCTCTTCCCTATTATCAGGTCGTAGAGATGTACTTGTAGTAGCGTCAGTATCGTGTTTGTATGGTATTGGAAACCCTATAGAATTTCAAAAAAATGTCATTACACTTGAGCGCGATATGGTGATCTCACGAACCAAATTATTACACCAACTGGTTCAAAGTCTTTACTCAAGAACAGAAGCTGACTTTAAAAATGGAAACTTTAGAATAAAAGGAGATACCGTAGATGTTTTTCCAGGCTATGCAGATCACGCCTTTAGAATTCATTTTTTTGGTGATGAAATTGAAGAGATTGAAGCCTTTGATGTTCATAACAATAGTGTGATTGAAACTTATGATCGGCTCACTATTTACCCAGCCAATATGTTTGTGACCTCTCAGGACGTCCTTCAAAATGCGATTAAAGACATACAAGATGACCTAGTAAAACAACACGATTATTTTAAAGAGATTGGTAAACATCTTGAGGCCAAACGTTTAAAAGAACGCACTGAGTTCGATCTAGAAATGATAAGAGAACTTGGCTATTGCTCTGGTATTGAAAACTATTCTAGATATCTAGATGGGCGAGCGCCTGGAACACGTCCGTTTTGTCTGTTAGATTATTTCCCAGATGATTACTTAATGGTTGTTGATGAGAGCCATGTAACCATTTCGCAAGTGCATGCTATGTATGGTGGTGATAGGAGTCGTAAAATCAATCTCGTGGATTATGGTTTTAGACTTCCAGCCGCTATGGATAATAGACCGTTGAAGTTTGAAGAGTTTGAAGCGCTTCAAAATCAAGTGGTTTATGTCAGTGCTACACCAGCAGATTACGAAATGCAAAAAACGGAAGGTGTTTATGTTGAGCAAGTTATTAGACCTACAGGCTTATTAGATCCTAAAATTGAAGTAAGACCTAGTCTCAATCAAATTGACGATTTAATTGAAGAAATTCAAGTGCGCGTAGAAAAAGACGAACGAACGCTTGTAACAACACTCACAAAACGTATGGCTGAAGAACTCGTTAAATACTTAACGAGAATTAGTATTCGATGCCGTTATATTCATAGTGATGTGGATACCTTAGAACGCGTAGAGATTATGCAAGATTTGCGCAAAGGAATATTTGATGTGCTTGTAGGCGTTAATTTACTGAGAGAAGGACTAGACTTACCAGAAGTTTCATTGGTTGCTATATTGGATGCTGATAAAGAAGGCTTTTTACGTTCCAATAGATCACTAACACAAACCGTAGGAAGGGCGGCTAGAAATCTCAACGGAATGGCCATAATGTATGCTGATAAGATAACTAACAGTATGCAAAAAACTATTGATGAAACCAATTACCGTCGAGAAAAACAAATGGCCTATAACAAAGCAAATAACATAACGCCAACGGCATTGAATAAAAGTTTAGATAGTGCGCTTGCCAAAAATTCTGTCAGTACTTATAGCTATGAATTAGAGGCTAAAAAAGCAGCAGAACCTGAAAGTAAATATCTTACTAAAGGACAATTAGAACAAAAAATACGCGATAAAAGGAAGCTAATGGAGAAAGCTGCTAAAGCACTAGATTTTATGATGGCAGCACAGTATAGAGACGAAATTTCGGCCTATCAAGAACGCCTTGAAAAACTAAAGGTCAGTTAATTATATTGTACCGTAAAAATATCTATTAAGAAATCTGGCGGTACAACCTTATCTGGAAAACTTTCCATTAAATCTAAAACTCTATTTATAGATTCATGACTTAATCCCATGCGTAATCCAAAATTGTGAATCTTCACCAATTGTTTTGGTGTAATTTCACGACCAAGATTTAATAGCAATACTAAGCGATGGAATTGCACAATACGCTCACTGTGCGATTTTAAATGCACGTAAGTCACAGGGAATTCTATTAGATAATCAAAATCTTCTTGTGATATTTCTAACTGCTGAGCTATGCCTAATAGAAAACGATATTCTATAGACTTGATATTATTATCTGTCTTCGCAAATGCGATCATCTCTGAAAGCAAACTCATCTTTTGAGCTCTGTTAATCATAGAGAGGGAGTTAATGAATTAATTAGGATAAAGTTAAATAGTATGGATAGATTATTGTCCTGTATATACTGTATCTTGTCGAAAAAAAAGTAGTACTTAATCGGTTATTTTAAACTTTAATCTTTTAAAAATCCATGATTACGAGCATTTTTAGGTGTGTTTTTGTTGTATTTAGTATAGTATTTTGTGGTGATATTTTAGCTCAAAGCACTGCTTCACAGCAAGTTACAAAATTCAATATCGAAGCACCGCAACTAGGCGCAACAAAAACTATTTGGGTTTATTTACCTAAAACTTACCAAACGTCAAATAAATCGTATCCAACCATATATATGCATGATGCACAGAATTTATTTGATAAAGAAACCTCCTATATTGGCGAATGGCAAGTGGATGAATATTTAGATTCACTTACGGATAAAGAAAGTATCGTTATAGGTATTGAGCATGGCAATGAAAAGCGCATTGATGAATTGACACCTTATAAGCACGACAAATATGGTGGTGGTAATGGCGATGCCTACTTATCATTTATCAGGCAAACCCTAAAACCACATATTGACGTAGCTTACAGAACATTAAAGGACAAACAAAACACGTCGATCTGTGGCTCCTCTTTAGGAGGATTAATTTCGTTTTATGCTATTTTAAAGTATCCTGAAACCTTTAATAATGCGCTTGTGTTTTCGCCATCATTTTGGTTTAGTGAGGCTATTTTTGAAATGGCGCAGGAAACCGTCATTCCAGATACTTCGAGATTCTATTTTTTGGTTGGCACAAATGAAAGTGAAGATATGGTGATCAATCAGGAAAGAATGATTGATTTACTATTAAATAAAGGAGTTAATCCAGACAACATTTATAATAAAATCGTAGAAGGCGGAAAACACAATGAAGCGTTGTGGGCCACATATTTTCCAGAAGCTTATCAATGGTTATATAAATAATGAATTATGACAAACAACGATATATTCAAAAAATTACGCGTAGCACATAAATTAAGAGATGACGATATTGTAAAAATTCTTGAATTGGTAGATTTTAGAATATCTAAAAGCGAACTCAATGCCTTTTTTAGAAGAGAAGATCATCCAAAATATGTAGAATGCGGTGATCAAATACTCCGAAATTTTCTGAATGGACTTATAATTCATTTAAGAGGGCCAATGCCAAAATCCAATAAGCAAAAAAAAAGCCCTCAATAAAGAGAGCTTTTATTGTTTTGGCATAAAGTCAGTTAGACGTAATCTTTACAGGAACTTTGTACATTCCACTAGGTGTAGTTGCACTTAAAGACAGCTTTTTGTAATTAAGTCTCGCCTTAATAAATGTCTCTACATCATTGTGCGTTGACTCTACAGAGATCACTACCATTTCATTCTTTTTGTTAATGGTAAATAATACCGTAGCATTTACGTCTTGCTCTACATTAAAACTTGGATTTTTCAGTAACTCAGCGATTGCTTCAGTTACAGTTTCTGGTTCGATGCTTTTGGCTAGGTTAGTGTTAGCATTTACAACACCACTAATAGCGAATATCGCTACTAGGACTAAACTTTTGATTGTTTTCATAATTGTTCGATTTTTATATGATTGATACTTTAATGACTATTAAATTAATAAGATGTTACACTTGTTGATCTAGAATTAACACAGTTTAACAGGGTTATATTAAAGTTAACATAAAAAAAAGTGCTTCATTTCTGAAGCACTTTTTTTAAATATAACATTTATGTTTACGCCAATACGGCTTGTACTTTGTCTGCCGCTTCTTGAAATTCTGTAGCACTTAAAACATCTAAACCAGAATTATCAATTAGGTCCTTAGCAATATCTGCATTGGTGCCTTGTAATCTTACAATGATTGGCACATTAATATTACCCATGTTTTTATAAGCATCTATGACACCTTGCGCCACGCGGTCGCATCTTACAATACCTCCAAAGATATTGATGAGTATAGCTTTTACAGCAGGATCTTTAAGGATGATTTTAAAAGCAGCCTCTACTCTAGCAGCATCAGCGGTTCCTCCTACATCTAAGAAATTTGCTGGCTCACCACCTGCTTGTTTAATTAAATCCATTGTAGCCATGGCCAGACCTGCTCCATTGACCATACAGCCTACGTTGCCGTCTAGATCTACATAATTAAGACCTAATGCGCCTGCTTCAACCTCAATAGGATTTTCTTCGCGTATATCTCTTAAATCTAAATAATCTTTATGTCTAAATAGTGCGTTGTCATCAATGGTTACTTTGGCATCGACAGCCATTATTTTATCGTCACTTGTTTTTAAAACAGGATTGATTTCAAACAGAGAAGCATCAGATTTATCATAGGCTGTATATAAAGCTGTAACAAACTTCGTCATTTCTTTAAAGGCAGTTCCAGAAAGGCCAAGATTAAATGCTACACGTCTTGCTTGAAATGGCATTAACCCAACGCTAGGATCCACTTCCTCGGTAAATATTAAATGTGGTGTTTCTTCAGCCACAGTTTCAATATCCATTCCACCTTCTGTAGAATACATAATCATATTTCTTCCATTTGCTCTGTTTAAAAGAACAGATATATAAAATTCACTAGTCTCATTAGGACCAGGATAGTAGACATCCTCAGCAACTAATACCTGGTGTACTTTCTTCCCTTCTTTAGAGGTCTGTGGAGTTACTAAATTCATACCAATGATGTTACCAGCAATTTCTTCAACCTCTTTAAGGCTTTTTGCAAGTTTTACACCACCACCTTTACCACGCCCACCAGCATGGACTTGTGCCTTTATGACATACCATTTGGTGCCAGTTTCTGATGTAAGTTGTTTAGCAGCGTCTACAGCTTCGTTAACATTTTTAGCAACGATTCCGCGTTGTATGCGCACTCCAAAACTGCTTAAAATATTTTTACCTTGATACTCGTGTAAATTCATTGTTACGTCTTATTAATTGGTGGCACAAAAGTAAGCAACCAAAATCGTTTCTCAAATAAAAATTAAGAGGTATTCATTTTTAAAGTAATAAAACAAAAACGGGTTTATTTTTATGATATTCTTAAGTCAAAACCCAGAAAAACATTCTATTTTTG
>JABDIQ010000241.1 GCA_013003655.1 Winogradskyella sp.
TTCATTGTCTACAAACAGTCCAGAGCCTATAATAGGACTATCACCAACGCGTCCTGCCATTTTATAAGCCAGTCCACTAGTAGTACAGGCACCTGAGATATCACCATTTTTATCAATAGCGAGCATGCCAATAGTATCATGGTTTTCGATATTGATAATAGGCTTGTATTTGGCCTCTATTTTCCATGTTTCCCACGCTTTTTTAGAGGCTTCAGTGAGTAGATCTTCCTCTTTAAATCCGTTGTCAAGAGCAAAAGACTTGGCGCCTTCACCAGCCAACATCACATGTGGTGTGTCTTCCATCACTTTTCGTGCTACAGACACAGCATGCGTTATATTTTTAAGGTAAACTACGGAGCCACAATTACCATTTTTATCCATAATGCAGGCATCTAAAGTCACATTACCATCACGATCTGGTAAGCCGCCTTTACCTACAGATTGCCCTTTTTCATTGGCTTCTTCTACCATGCAGCCTTGTTCTACAGCATCAAGAGCACTTCCGCCAGCTTGTAAAACGTCCCAGGCTTTGGCAGTTGCATTTTTAACATGCCAGGTTGCTATAACCAACGGCAGAGTTGCACTGACACTAGTTGTACCTTGAGTTGATTCTTTGTTTGTAGTATTGCAGGCCATAGCACTACTGCCTAATGTAATGCCAAGTCCTGTTAATGAGGTGTTTTTTATAAAATCGCGTCGTTTCATACTGTAGCGTGTTTTGAGTTTCTATAGCCATAGTACATAATATACCCATAGCAAAAAATAATAAAAATAAGAGCTGTTTTAAAACCTACCCAGTCTGTAAAATAACCATAAGCAGGTGGAATGATGGCGCCACCAACTATTGCAGTACATAACAAACCTGATGCTTTTGGCTTTAATTGACCTAAGCCGTCAATAGCTAATGTAAATATCGTTGGAAACATAATGGAGTTAAAAAGTCCTACGGCTAAGATACTCCACATAGAGACTAAGCCTGTTGTACTTATAGATATAGCAATTAATACAATAGCCACAGTGGCAAATATGCCAAGGACCTTTCCTGGTTTCATGATTTTTGTGAGATACGAGCCTATAAATCGCCCAATCATAGCACCAGACCAATAGAAGGTTACAAAAACACCAACGACGGCCTTTCCATCTTTGTCAGTTAAACCAGAGTTTAAGATGCTTTCAGCAATAGTTGACATTAAGGACGATTTTTTAATGGTTTCAACTAAATTCATATCTAAAAAATAGTTCACCAAATAACTGCCAATGGCAACTTCGGCACCAACGTAAAAGAAGATGCCCAACACACCTAACATTAGGTTTTTTTGTTTAAACGCTTCGGTATATGTGCCGGTTGAGGTTTCGTTAATGAGCTTTGGTAATTTTGCAAAGAAAAAGATACCTGCTATAAAAACTATAAACACAGCCAACCCAATAAAAGGATCTTGTACGGCTGAGGCTTCTGTTGCTAAATAAGCGTCTTTGGCAGTGCCACTTAAGTCTGCGATTTCTGCTTCAGTTTTAATGGTATCACTTAAGATGAATAAAGCACCTACAGCAGGCGCAATGGCTGTACCCAAAGAGTTAAACGCCTGAGAAAGATTTAATCTACTTGAAGCGCCATCTTCAGAGCCTAAAACAGCTACATAAGGATTTGCGGCCACCTGTAAAATGGTCATGCCACCTGCTAAAATAAAGTAAGCCAACATAAAAATACCGAATACACGATACGAAGCAGCAGGATAAAATAATAGACAACCAGTAGCCATGGTTAACAGTCCAAGGATTATACCGCGTTTATAACCGATCTTTGATAGAATATAACTTGCGGGTAAGGAGAGTAAAAAGTAAGCGCCAAAAAAGGCAAACTGTACCAAACCAGCCTGAAAATAACTTAAGGTGAATAATTCTCGCAGCCGTGGTATTAAAGAATCAACTAAAACCGTAATAAATCCCCATAAAAAGAAAAGTACCGTTAGTAAGATGAATGAAGAACGATAATTGTTGTTTGCTGCCATACTAGTTACTTTCAAGTTCTTGTCCAAATTGAATGCGATAGCCGTTACAATCGTAAATAGCAAACTCGCGCATTCCGTATTTAAATGATTCAATAGGATAACAGATCTTTACTTTATCCTTTAATATTTGCCATAAAACATCAACATCATCTGCATAGATGTAAAGGCTGCCTGTCATATAGGTATTAGGATATTGCTCTTTATAAAACCGGCCAGAAAACATGAGTGCCACGTCGTCCTTGAGTAACAATGCCCACTCGTTTTCTATACGTTGATGACATTTAAAATCTAGATTTTGTTCGTAAAAGGCAATGGTTTCATCCATGTCATTGACCTCAAGCATTGGTGTTAAATAATTAAAAGCCATACTATTTAATTGTTATTTCATCAGCAAAGATCCAGCTTCTACCATCGTGCTTATAGCCTAAATGCCACTTTGGTAATTCACCTAATTTTTTAGCAACGATCTTAATATAACGGTAGTCTTTTTCTTGGAGTTGAAAATTTGCTCTATAAATATCAGTGTCATCTGATGGTTTTGTGGCATCAACGGTTATTGTTCCTAAAGAGTCAAAATTAGCACCATCAGCAGATCCATAACATTCAATTGCAGTAGGGTAGAATATCCACGAACGTTGATCTTGCAAAAACCCTACATCAACAGATGAGATTGATTTTAAGCGACCTAAATCTACAGTTGCTGATAGGTCTTCGTCCCAATAGCCTTGCCAGGTACCTGTTCTAAAATCTTTAGTTCCTAAAATACCATCGATCAGTGCGTCGTTGCCACCAGCATTATATTGGTTAGCATACATTGTGGAAAGCGTTATAGATAGATTGGGATCTATTTTATAAAATTGCGTTTGTACCCTCGTACTTTGCTTATCGCCACGTTGACCATAAACCTCTAAAACACAAGGTTGTGTTATTGAAATGGGTTCTTTATAAAGGCTATAGTCGGCATTGTCGATCCTGTAATAAATATCAGAATCTTTATCTGCTGAAGCCAATGCCACAGTGGTTGACCCTTTAAATGCTACATCACCTTTAGCAATAAAAGGAACAGGAACAATCAGATGTTCTCTAATGGCCGTTACTGGAATGTTATCGTCGTCTTTGGCCCAGTCTGAAGGCGTATTGGTCATAAAAAATTCAAGCGTGCCACCATCCACTATGTTCTGATGGGTTATAAATGAATTATCATGTGTTTTTCCATTTAGGGTTACAGAATCGATATAGATATTTTCAGCACTTAAATTATGCGCTACCACAGTAAATTGTTTTCCGTTTTCAAGAGTAATAGTAGCTTTATCTAGATGTGGTTTGCCAATGATGTATTGATTAGATGCAGGAGTTACAGGATAAAATCCCATAGCACTAAACACATACCAGGCACTCATCTGTCCACAATCTTCATTTCCCGAAATACCATCTGGAGTGTTTGCATACAATTGTGTCATGATCTGGTCGACCTTTTCCATAGTTTTATGAGGTTTATTCACAAAATTATAGAGGTAGGCCATATGGTGACTAGGCTCGTTTCCATGAGCATATTGTCCTATGAGTCCTGTAATATCAGCCTGTGATCGTCCTGAAGTTTCATCATTGGCACTAAAAAGCGCATCGAGATGACGTTCTAATGCAGCTTTTCCACCCATTAATTGGGCAAAGCCCGAAATATCCTGAGGAACGTAAAAGCTATACTGCCAGGCATTTGCTTCGGTATAATTAAAATTTACTTCGTAAGGATCAAAAGGTGAAAACCAGGTATTTCTGAAGCGACCACGCATAAATTTAGATTCAGGGTCAAAAACATTTTTATAGTATTGGGCGCGCTCTAGGTAAATGTTATACCCGTTGGTGCTACCCATTTCCTTAGCCATTTGTGCAATGGTCCAATCGTCATAGGCGTACTCAAGGGTTTTAGAAACCGATTCGCTTTCGCTTTCTACAGGTATAAAACCTAAGGATTTATAAGACTCTAAGCCCAGATGATCTCTCGTTGCAGAGTGTTTCATGGCCTGTAATGCCTTGTCTGCATCGTAATCCCGAATACCTTTCAAGTAAGCATCCGCAATGACAGGTACAGCATGGTAGCCTATCATGCATCCTGTGTAATTGGCAGACAGATCCCAAATAGGCATAATACCACCTTCATCGTATTTAGCTAAAAAGGTGTTTATAAAATCGTTGGTTCTATCCTGTTCAATAATGGTGTATAATGGATGTGCTGCACGGTAAGTATCCCACAATGAAAACACGGTGTAATACTCAAAATCTTGTGTACTATGAATGTTTAGATCCATGCCTCTATAGCGTCCATCAACGTCCTGATACAAATTAGGAGCAATCATGGTATGATATAAGGCTGTATAAAACACAGATTTAACCGCGTTATCGGTACTCTCTATTTTTATTTTTTCTAATTGGCTTTCCCAGGCATTTTGGGCCGTTTTTCTTACCGCTTCAAATGACTGAGTGCCTATTTCTGCTTCAAGATTTTTTAAAGCACCTTCCTCATCAACAGCGCTAATCCCTATTTTAGCCATAACAGCTTCATTCTTAGGATTCTTGAATTTTAAAACTGCCTTTTTGCTCTGAAATTTATAGTTTTTAGAAACTGCTTTGCCATCATCTTCATAAACGATGCTCTCTATAGGATGAGAAAACGTCATATGATAAAATAATCGTTGATCCGTAGCCCAAGCTTTAGAGTGTCTGTACCCTTTGATGATATAATCATTAACCTTTTGAATTTTATGGTCTAATAGTTCATCTCTATGCTCTAGATCAATAACAACATACTGATGCTCAGAATCTGGGAATTGATATTTCTGTATTCCGCTTCGCTGCGATACCGTTAATTCAACCTCAATATTTGTGGAGTCTAGTTTAACCTTATAATAACCTGGTTCTGCTTTTTCATTAGCATGAGAAAAATGAGCTCTGTAACCGTCTTTACCATCAGACCCATTATTGAAGTTTACCTTGTTGGTAGGCATAAGTAAAATATCACCATAGTCAGATACACCTGTTCCGCTTAAATGCGTATGAGAAAAGCCATAGATATAACGGTCTGAGTAATGATAGCCTGAGCAGCCATCCCAACCTTCAAGTCGTGTATCTGGACTCAATTGCATCATACCAAATGGTATGGTTGCTCCAGGATAAGTATGTCCATGACCGCCTGAGCCTATAAATGGATTAACATAAGTGATGAGTAATTGATCTTTTTTTGCAGGAAGAATCTCTTCTTTTTCAGTGCAACTCATCAAAAAAATAAATAGTATGAAAAGGAGGGTTGGTTTTAGTTTCATCAAAAAAGATTGCTAATTTTAATGCACCTAAGATAATAAAATGCTCAGCAAGACTTTCGTTGGATTTTCTTTTTTATTTCTGGTTCTCTTTGCTGAAGAACCTCAACCGCTAAGCACTAATGACATTGGCATAATTCCAAAACCATATCTAATGTTAAAATCAGATGGGTATTTTACACTGTCTGAAGATACTGGAATCCTCTATGATGCTAAGTTTAAAGTCGCAGCAGATTTTTTAAAGACGTATATTGAATTTGGCAGTAACAAAGCATTGAAGCAAAATAGTGCTATTGAGTTTCAGTTAGATACTACGATTGTTTATGATGAAGCCTATAAATTAATAATTACACCAAAAAAGATTACGATTTCCGCGGCACATCCTAAGGGTGCGTTTTATGCTGTACAATCGCTTAGACAATTATTGCCAGCAACCTTTGAGAACGGGAGTCATTCAAATACACCTGTAAAGATTAAGGCCGTAAGCATTGAAGATCAACCACAATTTACATACCGTGGCATGCATCTCGATGTAGGCAGACATATGTATTCCCTTGATTTTATAAAGAAGTATATCGATGCAATGGCTTTATTAAAGATGAATACATTTCATTGGCACCTTACTGAAGATCAGGGTTGGCGGATAGAAATTAAAAAGTATCCGAAACTCCAAGAAATTGCAGCATATAGATCTGAAACGTTAATCGGACATTATAGTGATCAGCCACATCAATTTGATGGTAAACCTTATGGAGGCTATTACACACAAGAGCAAATAAAAGAGGTCGTGGCATATGCTTTCGAGAGATATATTACTGTAATTCCCGAAATTGAAATGCCTGGCCATAGCCAGGCGGCAATTGCAGCTTACCCAGAACTAGGTTGTAGTGGTGAAGCGGTAAATGTGGCTACGAAATGGGGTGTTTTTGAAGATATTTACTGCACCAAGGAGCAAGCCTTTAATTTTTTAGAGGATGTTTTAGATGAGGTCATGGCCTTATTTCCTAGTAAATACATTCACATTGGTGGAGACGAAGCGCCGAAAACAAGGTGGAAATCCTGTACTGATTGTCAACAGCGCATTCAAGAGCAAGGATTAAAAGATGAACACGAGTTACAAACGTATTTTATTACCCGAATAGAAAACTATTTAAATTCCAAAGGCCGCCAAATCATCGGTTGGGATGAGATCCTTGAAGGTGGTTTAGCCCCTAATGCAACGGTCATGTCCTGGCGAGGTACCAGTGGCGCTGTGGAGGCTGCCAAACTAGGCCACAATGTAGTAATGACACCAACATCCCATTGCTACTTTGATTACTACCAATCCGATAATGATGACGAGCCTTTAGCTATAGGTGGGTATTTGCCATTGGAAAACGTATATCATTTTCAGCCTATTCCAGAGGAATTGACCCAAGAAGAAGCGCAGTTTGTATTAGGGGCTCAAGGCAATATTTGGACCGAATATATGCCAACTGAAGACCAAGTAGAGTATATGGCTTTTCCTCGAATGTTGGCGATGAGCGAAGTATTATGGACACATCCGAAGCAAAAAGACTATGGCGATTTTATAGGACGATTAGAAAATTTTCATGGCAGATTAGACGCTCTAGATATTAACTATGCTAATCATCTATATGAAATTGATGGCCAAATGAATAAAACGAATGGTCAATTATATTATCAACTAAGTACAGCAGCAAAAGGTAAAGTTATTAGGTACAGTTTGGATGGCAAGGAGCCTGATGAAACCTCAAAATTATACGATTCTCTAATACCGATTACGCAAAGTTGTACGCTAAAAGCCAATGTGTTTGTAGAAAACGAACCCTTAGGAAAAATGTTTACACAAACTGTGAATTTGCATAAGGCTTCAGGAAAAGAAATCGTAATTGATAAACAACCTCATAAAGCATATTCAGGCAGTGGTGCAGAAGGTCTTGTTAATGGCATCAGCGGAAGTGATAATAGATATGGTGGTAAAGAATGGCTAGGGTTTTGGGGTGAGGATATTGAAATTATGATTGATCTTGGCA
>JABDIQ010000250.1 GCA_013003655.1 Winogradskyella sp.
TTTGTTCTCCACCTAATAAATCACCTGCTCCTCTTATCTCCAAATCTTTCATAGCAATATTAAACCCACTGCCTAATTCGGTAAATTGCTCTAGTGCTGTAATTCGTTTTCTGGCATCATTGGTCATAGCAGAATACTCTGGCGTTATAAAATAACAAAACGCTTTTTTATTACTTCTACCCACACGACCTCTCATTTGGTGAAGGTCACTTAATCCAAAATTATTGGCATTATTAATAAAAATAGTATTTGCGTTGGGTACGTCTAGACCACTTTCTACTATAGTAGTACTTACCAAAACATCAAATTCGCCATTCATAAATGCCAGCATTAAATTCTCAAGTTTTTTCCCGTCTAGTTGCCCATGACCAATACCAATCTTGGCGTCTGGGACCAGTCGTTGAATCATACCTGCCACTTCCTTTATATTCTCTATGCGATTATGAATAAAAAAGATTTGTCCACCACGTTGTATCTCATAGCTTACGGCATCTCTTATAATTTCCTCATTAAAACGAATAACATGACTTTCTATAGGATATCTATTTGGTGGTGGTGTTGTTATTACAGAGAGATCTCTTGCAGCCATTAGGCTAAATTGTAGAGTTCTAGGAATTGGTGTTGCAGTGAGTGTTAGTACATCTACATTTTCCTTAATGGTTTTTAATTTCTCTTTAACGGCAACACCAAACTTTTGTTCTTCGTCAACAATGAGTAATCCTAGGTCTTTAAATTTTACGGTTTTATTAACGAGTTGATGTGTGCCAATAATGATATCAACAGATCCATTTTTTAAGCCTTCAAGCGTTTCTCTTTTTTCTTTAGCTGTTCTAAATCTATTGACGTAGTCTACAACTACAGGAAAATCTTTTAATCGTTCTTTAAACGTCCTATAATGTTGATACGCCAAGATCGTCGTTGGTACTAATATTGCCACTTGCTTGCCATTGTCAACTGCTTTAAAGGCTGCTCGTATTGCCACTTCAGTTTTACCAAATCCTACATCGCCACAAACCAATCTATCCATTGGTCGTTCGCTTTCCATATCGGCTTTAATATCTTCAGTAGAACTTATTTGATCTGGTGTGTCTTCGTAAATAAAAGACGCTTCTAACTCATGTTGTAAGTAACTATCTGGCGCGTATTGAAATCCTTTTTTAAGCTTTCGTTTGGCATATAGCTTTATAAGGTTAAAGGCAATTTCTTTAACTCTAGACTTAGTTTTTTGCTTTAAGTTTTTCCAGGCTTTACTTCCTAATTTATAAATCTTAGGTGGCTTGCCATCCTTACCATTAAATTTGGTGATTTTATGAAGCGAATGAATGCTTAAGTACAACACATCTCTTTCGCCGTAAACCAATTTAATGGCTTCTTGTTTTTTACCTTCAACATCTATTTTTTGCAGACCACCAAACTTGCCTATACCATGATCAATATGTGTAACATAATCTCCTATTTCTAAGCGTGTAAGTTCCTTTAGGGTAATGGCTTGTTTTTTGGCATAACCGTTTTTAATATGAAACTTATGGTATCTGTCAAAAATTTGATGATCGGTATAGACTGCAACACCATTGTCTGCATCAATAAATCCTTGAAATAGTGATAGCACTACGGTCTTATACGGCACAGCCTCTTCTATATCATCAAAAATATCGTGGAATCGCTTTGCTTGTTGCTCACTAACACAAACAATGTAATTTTCTATATTATTATCAGCATTTTCAATGAGATCTTTCGTCAACAACTTAAATTGCTTATTGAAAGCTGGCTGAGGTTTCGTGTTAAATTCAATAGGGTCTCCATTAAATAGTGATGAGTTACCAACTTCTATGATGTTATAATCTAAAAACTGATGTTTTAATTCGTTAGAATTACAAAATAAATCTTCAGGAGCGGCATGTTTTATAGAATCCGAAAGTGTGTTAAATGTTTCGGTGGCTTTATTGTAAAAATCATCTATCCTGTCAAAAAGTAACGACGTGTTTTTTACAAAGATCACCGTTTTACTAGAAATGTATTTAAGGAAACTCTGCCGTTTTTCCTCTAAGAATTTATTGGCAACATTTGGAATAATACTAACCTTTTTTATACGTTCAGTTGAGAGTTGAGTCTCTACATCAAAGGTTCTAATGCTGGCCACTTCATCACCAAAAAACTCTATACGATAAGGTTCGTCGTGTGAAAATGAAAACACATCTACGATACCTCCTCTAACCGCAAAATCACCTGGTTCAGTAACAAAGTCAACGCGTTTAAATTTGTATTCAAATAATACCTCGTTGACAAAATCGATGCTTAATTCTTCGCCTACGGATAGTTTTAACGTGTTTTTTTCGAGCTCTCTTTTGGTAACTACCTTTTCAAAAAGTGCATCAGGATATGTTACAATAACCACAGGTCGTTTTCTTGAATTTATACGATTAAGAACTTCTGCTCTTAATAAAACATTGGCATTATTAGTTTCTTCAATTTGGTATGGCCTGCGATAACTTCCTGGATAAAAAAGCACATCTTTTTGCCCAATGAGTTGTTCTAGATCATTGAGATAATAAGCTGCTTCTTCCTTGTCATCAAATATCAGTAAAAAAGGCTTATCGGCTGTTTTAAAAACTTCAGGTATAACTAGAGAGAGGGAAGACCCAACAAGGCCTTTAAGTTGTGTTCTATGTTGAGTTTGGGCAATAGTATTTTGAAGATTTTGCGTCTGCAAAGCCTTAGCATAGTAAGCCGAAATTAAAGTTTGACTCAAACCTTATTTGTTAAGTGTGCAAATATAGAATTTTTGATGCGTTCACTATGCGAAAAACTATATAATAGATTTATATTTGCAAAACAATTTAAAAATATATTATGTCAATTTCAGATTTATTTGAGAGCGGATTTAAAAAGCGTAATGCGGACCATTTTGCGGCTATCGTTAGAGTTGCTATGAGTGATGGCGTCATCAACGATGCAGAGCGTGCTTTTTTAAATCGATTAGCAACCAATTTAGATATTACCGAAACAGATTATAAGGATATACTTAAAAATTACAAAAGTCATCCTATCAATGCACCTCATTCTTATGACGAGCGCTTAGAACGTTTATATGATTTGGCACGGATGGTATGGGCTGATCATATTGAAGGTGAAAACCAGGTTGTATTACTTGAGAAACTTTGTATTGGTCTTGGGTTTAATCAAGAAAATGTAAAGTATATAACAGATAAAGCACTTACATTAGTGCACTACGAAGTCAGCTTAGAGGAGTTTATTGACCGTATGAAAAACATGAACCGTTAAGAGTAGTCATAATATAAAAAAAGCGAACATTTGTTCGCTTTTTTTATGCCTTACGCATAAACTCTTCGGCTTTTTCTACCATGTTTTTGCTTCCACAAATAAAAGGAACACGCTGATGGAGTTCAGTAGGTTCTATATCCATAATTCGTGTAAATCCATCACTAGCCTTTCCGTTGGCTTGCTCTGCAATAAAGGCCATAGGATTACATTCGTATAATAATCTTAGTTTACCATTATAACTTTTTGAGCTTTTTGGATACATATAAATACCTCCCTTTATCATATTTCTATGAAAGTCGGACACAAGTGACCCGATATATCTAGATGTATAAGGTCTATCTCCTTCTTCCATTTGGCAATATTTAATGTAGTTTTTTATGCCTTGTGGGAAATGAGTATAATTACCTTCATTGACTGAGTAGATCTGTCCATCCTCTGGAAACTTCATATCGGGATGCGATAAGTAGTAAGACCCAATGGCTGGGTTAAGAGTAAATCCATTAACACCATGCCCAGT
>JABDIQ010000281.1 GCA_013003655.1 Winogradskyella sp.
GCATTTTCTTTTCCTCTAAACATGGTACCTACATTGGTAGCATGCTCCTTACTGGCATAAAAGTCTGTATAATCACCTACTTGAACAGGTAATTGCATTTCTATTTCGTCTAATCTAAATAGTACAATTTCTTTGTGCTGCTTATTATTTTTTAATGTTTGGTTTTCAATATCGAAGATCTGAGCAATTCTATTTCTAACCAAACGCCAAGTTTTACGTCCGTCTGCAATAAAATCGTTTAGTGAATCTTGAAGAAAGATATCTTCAGTCAGTGGTATTCCATCAAAATACCCTAATTGATGCAACGCACCAAGGTCTATTGCTGTATCACCAATACGTGTCCCAATAGTAATTATATCTTCACGCGTTAAAAAGACTCCAAACGGAATATTTTGAATTGGAAAATCTGAATTTTTATCGACGTGCAACCAAGACGTTCTATCAGGATTATTTGCAGATAATGGCATGTTTTTTTGTTGATTAGTTGTTCATTAAATTATATGTAAATATATGTTTTTTGAATAATTAAACTAATTCTATTCATTATTTTTGAGCAACAAAATTAATATACAAGCATGCAACAAGACAAACAGATTTTTGAATTAATACAAGCCGAACATGAACGCCAAATTAATGGTATTGAGTTGATAGCCTCAGAGAATTTTGTGAGCGAACAGGTTATGGAGGCCGCAGGATCAGTATTAACTAATAAATATGCTGAAGGATATCCAGGCAAGCGTTACTATGGCGGATGCGAGGTAGTGGATGAGGTAGAAACCATTGCAATAGAGAGAGCAAAGACACTTTTTGGTGCAGCTTATGCCAATGTGCAGCCACACTCAGGATCTCAAGCAAATACTGCTGTTTTTCATGCATGCTTGAAACCTGGTGATACCATTTTAGGATTCGATTTGTCTCATGGTGGCCACTTAACTCATGGTTCGCCAGTCAATTTTTCGGGTAGATTATATAGGCCTACTTTCTATGGTGTAAAGAAAGATACAGGATTGATTGACTATGATATGTTGGCCAATCAAGCACAAAAAGAGCAACCAAAATTGATCATAGCAGGCGCTTCTGCGTACTCACGTGATATAGATTTTGCAAAATTTAGAGAAGTTGCTGATAGCGTTGGTGCAATTCTACTGGCAGATATATCGCATCCTTCTGGTCTTATTGCAAAAGGAATTTTAAATGATCCGTTACCGCATTGCCATATTATCACAACAACTACACATAAGACGCTGAGAGGTCCAAGAGGAGGACTAATAATGTTAGGTGAAGATTTTGATAATCCATTTGGTCTTAAATTGAAGAATGGAAATCTTAAAAAAATGTCATCATTACTAGATTCGGCTGTTTTTCCAGGAAATCAAGGTGGACCTTTAGAACATATAATTGCGGCTAAAGCTATTGCCTTTGGCGAAGCACTTTCTGATGACTTTATGCATTATATTTTACAGGTTAAGAAAAATGCAGATGCTATGGCTAAGGCCTTTGTTGCAAAAGATTACAATATAATTTCTGGCGGTACTGATAATCATATGATGCTCATTGACCTTAGAAATAAAGATATAACTGGTAAGGATGCCGAGCAGGCACTCGTGAAAGCAGATATTACGGTGAATAAAAATATGGTGCCTTTTGATGATAAATCACCATTTGTAACATCAGGAATAAGAATAGGAACACCTGCAATTACAACACGAGGCTTAAAGGAAACGGAGATGCCATTAATTGTTGATCTTATTGATGAGGTAATTACCAATTATACTAATGAGAGTGTGCTCGAAGCTGTTGCAGAAAAAGTAAACGCACTAATGGCTCATAGACCATTATTTAGTAGCATGAAGG
>JABDIQ010000135.1 GCA_013003655.1 Winogradskyella sp.
ACACAGCCACAAGGCCACTCTACCTCAGGATCACATGAACGATACAAAAGCGAGGAACGCCTAAATTGGGAGTCTGAGCATGACTGCAATAAAAAAATGCGTGAGTGGATCATTGAAAATAATATTGCAACCTCTGATGAATTATCAGAAATAGAAGCGCGTATAAAAAAAGCAGTAAGAGACGGTAAAAAAGCGGCTTGGTCAGCACTAATTACGCCAATTAAGAATGAAAATCAAGAAGTAATTTCACTTCTTACCAATTTAGCAGCAACAAGCAGTAATGGTGCTTTTATAACTAAAATAAAGAATGATCTCGCTGAACTTACAGAGCCATTACGAAAAGATATTCTATCTGCAGCACGCAGAGCCTTGCGTTATGTACTGACTGAAAACACCAACGAAAAAGAGCAGTTACAACAGTGGATCACCAATTACATCAATAGAATTCAACCAGACTATAGTTCGCATTTACACAGTACATCAGATAAAAACGCCTTATTGATAGACGAAGTTAAGCCAACGTATGATGAGGATGCACAAGAGGTAGACGGACGCGTTGTCCTAAGAGATAATTTTGATGCCATTTTTAGTACCTATCCAGAAGTATTGATTTTTGGTGAGGATACAGGTCATATTGGTGATGTTAACCAAGGGCTGGAAGGCTTACAAGACAAATATGGTCCATTACGTATTGCTGACACAGGTATTAGAGAAGCGACCATTGTTGGTCAAGGCATTGGATTAGCCATGCGAGGTTTAAGACCTATTGCAGAGATTCAATACTTAGATTATCTTATGTATGCTTTGCAGATAATGAGTGATGATCTGGCCACAGTACAATACAGAACAAAAGGTAAGCAAAAGGCTCCTGTAATTGTAAGAACTAGAGGGCACCGTCTTGAAGGTATTTGGCATTCGGGATCTCAAATGGGAGGCATCATTAACCTACTAAGAGGAATGTATGTTTTGGTGCCTAGAGATATGACCAAAGCCGCAGGATTTTATAATACGTTGCTCCAGAGTGACGAACCAGCCTTGGTTATAGAATGTCTTAATGGATACAGGCTCAAAGAAAAAATGCCTAACAATCTTGGTGAACTAAAAACACCTATTGGCGTTGTTGAAACTATTAAAGAAGGTGATGACGTTACCTTAGTGTCATATGGTTCTACCCTACGAATTGTAGAGCAAGCTGCCAAAGAATTATTAGAAGTAGGTATTGATGCCGAAATTATTGATGTGCAATCTTTACTGCCATTAGACATCAATCATGACATAGTAGCTAGTGTTAAAAAAACCAATCGTTTAGTTATTATTGATGAAGATGTCCCTGGTGGAGCATCGGCCTACATCTTGGACAAAATATTGAACGAACAAGGTGGGTTTCAATATTTAGATAGCGCACCTAAGACTATATGTGCTAAACCTCACAGACCAGCATACGGAAGTGATGGCGATTACTTTTCTAAACCCTCCGCCGAAGATATTTTTGAAGGCATCTACAACGTAATGCACGAAGTTAGTCCTTCAGATTATCCTAAATTGAGATAACTATCCGTTTATTTATTCATAAAATCACCTCATACCCATGACATATGTCATAAAATAATTCGTATTCTATCAATAGTTTTGGATTATAACGGATTATTATTTATTGATGCTCACAAAAGACACTTTAGAAAGTTTTAAAAAGAAATCAGACTTCATTAAATATCTTAATGACAATCAAGCTGAAAATTTACTTTTCAAAAGTGCTCTTGACAAATACGCCTATTATCAAGAATTATTACCGCTTCAAGCTGAACTTGTTGAGCTACAGCGCTGGGTACAGAAAAAAAATAAACGAATAGCTATTCTTTTTGAAGGTCGTGACGCATCAGGCAAAGGAGGAACAATAAAGCGATTTACGGAGCATCTCAATCCGCGCGCTATGAGGATAGTTGCGCTAAATAAGCCATCAGATATAGAAAGAAATCAATGGTATTTTAATAGATATATCAAAGAATTGCCAAATTCTGGTGAAATCGTTTTTTTTGACAGAAGTTGGTATAATCGTGCTGTGGTAGAGCCAGTTATGGGGTTTTGTGATAAAAAACAGTATGATAGATTCATTATTCAAGTTCCAGAATTTGAGAATATGATTTACGAGTCAGGTACTACTATAATCAAATTTTGGTTTTCAGTTTCAAAAGAGGAACAACGAAGACGATTTGAAAAACGATTGAATAACCCACTTAAAAAATGGAAATTTAGCCCAGTAGATGAAAAAGGGCAAGAACTTTGGGATGTTTTTACAAATTATAAAAACAAAATGTTTTCTAGAACACACAACTCATTTAACCCTTGGGTTGTAATTAAATCCAATGATAAGAAACGAGCAAGACTTGAAAGTATTAAATACGTTCTAAGTCTATTTGATTATGACAATAAAGGAAATAATTATAAATCAATTCTCCCAGACCCAAACATTGTGCAACGCTATTATAGAAATACCATACAATTAGATAAATAATGAATAAAAAAATGACTATTTCATACAAAGATTTAAACCTTATAAATACAAAAAAAGGGTTAGAAGCTTTGTTGTTACTTGATCAATGGAGTTTGCGCAAAGGGCTAAGAAATATTAAATACGAAAAGCGCCTTCAAAGATTACAAGAGGAAATGTTAATTCTACAACAATGGGTTGCAAAAAACAACAAAAAAGTAGTGATTCTGTTTGAAGGTAGAGATGCTGCGGGCAAAGGTGGTGCAATTAGAAGAGTAAAACAACATTTACCACCTAGAGCTATAAGGGTAGTTGCACTACCAAAGCCAAATGAAACCGAGTTAGGTCAATGGTATTTTCAGCGTTATATAAACAAATTACCAAACAGTGGTGAAATAGTCTTTTTTGACCGTAGTTGGTATAATAGAGCTATTGTAGAACCAGTTAATGGCTTCTGCACGATGAAACAATATCATACATTTATGTCTCAAGTCAATGAATTTGAACATATGATTCAAGAATCCGGCATCTATTTACTTAAATTGTATTTTTCAATCACAAAGAATGAACAACAAAGACGATTTAAAGATATTATTGAATCTCCTTTAAAAAAATGGAAGTATAGCGAAGTAGACAAAAAAGCACTATCACTTTGGGATGAATACACCAAGTACAAAGAATTAATGTTTGAAAAAACACAAGAATCAGCGCCTTGGAAAATTATCAAAGCAAACAGAAAAACTAATGCAAGGATAAATGCATTAGAATATATTCTTAAGAAAATACCGTATGAGGTGAAAGACCATTCTAAAATTAAGCATAAACCATTTCATTCTATTATTGCTGAAGATATCGATTAGATCTTCTAAATGACGGATCTACTTCTTGCATAAAGCATTAACTTTTTAATTAATAAGTTCAGAGATAAGTATTGAGCATGAGTTGATTCGTGTTGGTCGAAATTAATTGTAATCAACTTCTTAATTTAAGTGATTAGCTTAAATTTTAAATCCATTATCATGAAATCTAGACTAATTCTTTTGATGTTAAGCATGGCTTTATTGAGTTCGTGCATCGTAAAATCACTTCAACCGTTTTATATCAAAAAATCATTAGCGTTCAATGACCAATTGTTAGGTTCATGGACTGATAACAAAAATGGGGCATGGCAAGTAGTAGCTTTCGTAGATGCGTTTAATGAAGAAAGAGATATGGATAAACCACTTTCTGAAGATGATAAAAAAGCCTTAGAAAACTATAAAGAGGGTTATCTTGTTAACTACATAAAAAAAGAAAAAGAAGCTGGCTTTATAGCTATGCCATTTAAAATTGAAGATGAGTATTACATAGATTTTACACCAATACAGTTTGAAGAAGAGGATATAAATGATCTTGCGGTTCAGCACTTAATAAAAACTCATACTGTTGCCAAAGTTGAGTTCAATAAAGACCGTATTCAGTTATCGTGGCTTAGTGAAGAACCTATTAATAAACTTTATGAGACTGAACGGATGCGCCTTAAATACGAAAAAGTAGGTTTTGATGAAACTTTACTACTAACAGCAACATCCAATGAACTGTATGAGTTTTTACGAAAATATCGCAAGGCTGAAGTTGAGGACAAATGGACTAAAGATCAATTAACATTGCAACGAACCGATGCAAAGCCTTAATTTATTATTTGGTACTAAAAATTTTCATAGACCTCTATTGTTTCATGGAGGTCTGTGGATTATTTCGTATACGATTTTACTATTTGTATTCTCAAAAGGTGAATCGCCTTTAGGCATCGATTATATCTATTCATTGGCATTTCTACTAGTGCTGTCGGCACCAACATTAATCAATTTTTACTTTTTAATTCCTCACTATTTAAAAAAAGAGAAATACATTTCCTATACTCTTACCTTTTTCGTTGTACTTGCAGCATTTGCAGGCAGTTGCGCAATGTATTTTCAACAGGTTTTAGATTATTTATTTCCTAATTATTTCTTTGTGTCTTATGTAAAACCATCTAAAATTGTTCTTATTTTTATAATATTTACAGTTGCTGCTACGCTTTTAAAATTAGCAGAAGACTGGTTTTATTTTAATACTGCTCAGAATAAATTATTGCGTTATCAAAACGAACTTATTGAAAATCAGCTATCTTCATTAAAAGCACAGATAAATCCTCATTTTTTGTTTAATTCTCTCAATGTAATTTATGCTTTAGCATTAGACCAAAGAGAAGAAATTAAACCAGCGATAGTACAACTTTCGGATATTTTAAGATATGTTATTTACGATACAAACACAAAGGAAGTATCTCTAAAGGATGAGATAACTTTGATTAATAATTATATTGCATTTCAAGGTCATCGTTCTAATCTAAAAGATAAGGTTAATTTTAATCTAGACATCAAAAATGAAGCATTTAAAATATACCCTATGCTGCTTTTGCCGTTAGTAGAAAATAGCTTTAAGTACGGTTTATCTGGCCCTGAAGATTCTCAGCATATTACTATTAATCTAACGCAAACAGCTTCAGTCTTTAGTTTTGAAATATCTAACGCAAACTACTATCAGAAAAATGATATTGATGAAGCTTACTCTGGCGTAGGGCTTTTAAATTTAAAGAATAACTTAAATTTGGTATATCCCAAAACACATGAGCTTAAAATTGATGATAGTAACAATACCTTTAAAGTAACTCTAAAACTTTTTAATTCTAATGCCTAATCAGAATACCATTAGCTGCTTAATTGTTGATGATGAAATAGCCTCGCAACGCGTCTTGGAGCATTTTGTTGCAGAAACTGATGTATTAAAACTCCAAGGTGTTTGCAGCAATACCAAGGAAGCTCTAAAATTTTTGGTTAATGATCCTTTTATTGATCTTTTATTCTTAGATATAAATATGCCACAGCAATCTGGTATTGATTTTTACAGAAAATTGACGACTCCTCCAAAAGTAATTTTTACTACGGCTTACCCTAACTACGCCGTTGAAGGATTTGAGCTAAATGCCGTTGATTATCTTTTAAAGCCCATTGCGTTTGAGCGTTTTCTTGCCGCAATTCAAAAAGTTATTAATGTTAAGGCACCACACCAAAAGGAACTTGAACATCTTATTTTAAATGAAAATAAAACGCTACATAAAATAAAGATTAATGATATTCTGTATCTTGAGGCCTATGGTGATTATGTTAAAGTAGTATGTGCCGATAAAGTGGTAGTGACCCATAGTACATTTAAAAATTTAATAACCACCTTACCAGATTATTTTATCCGATCTCATAAGTCATTTTGTTTTAATCTCAATCACTTAAATCAGTTATCGGGTAATCAAGTGCTCATACAATCTCATAAAATCCCTGTAGGACAAACTTATAAACAAAAGGTATTAAAAGCCCTCAATATATCATCATGAAATCAGCCAGTATTATTACCATAAAAAAGGAATTACAACATCTACCAAAAGAAGATCTTTTGGAGCTATGCCTTAGACTAGGACGATTTAAGAATGAAAACAAGGCACTACTCACCTATTTGTTGTTTGAGTCTCATGACGAAAATGGATATATAGAAAGTGTAAAACAAACACTCGATGAAACGCTAGAATCTATTAATACAGATAGCTATTTCTATATGAAAAAGACTATAAGAAAGGTATTAAGACAGCTCAGAGTATTTAGCAGATATTCTAAAAAAAAGGAAACCGAAATAGAATTACTCCTGTTCTTTTGTCAGAGACTTAATAGTTTAAACCCATCGATACATCGTAATAGAATGCTGAGTAATCTATACGAAAGACAACTTGTGGCCATTAAGAAAAAAGTAAAAGCTTTACATGAGGATTTACAGTATGACTATAACCAACAATTGGAAGAACTAGAATCTATTTAAACCCATTATTCAAAAATAATAAACAGCATCTCGTTGAGTAAATCTTTTTGAGACATGGCATTTGCACCAACACCCTTACTTTTTACATCGTAGTCTCGCAAAGCTGATACTACTCTACTCACCTTTTTCATCGGGTAATTTTTACCGGCCGTAATATATTCATTTACAAAATAAGGGTTAATTCCCAAACTAGACGCAACACTTCGAGACGATTTATCTGATAGACCGTGATAATGTAGTAATTGAGAAAAGAAGTTGAATAATAGCGCTACGGTCAGCACCAGTGGGTTATCTTTTGGGTTGTCCGCAAAGTATTTTGCAATTTGATATGCCTTAATCTTATTTTTCTCACCTATCGCTTTGCGCAATTCAAAATTGTTAAAATCTTTACTTATACCTATATTTTCCTCTATATGGTCAGCCGTTATTTGGGTTCCTTTAGGCAGGATAATTTGAAGCTTATTTAATTCATTTTCAATTTTAGACAAGTCATTGCCCAAAAATTCTACCAGCATTTGTGCCGCCTTTGGCACTATCTTATAATCTTTACCAGCAAGAACTCGTCTAATCCAATCAGGTACCTGATTTTCGTATAACTTTTTACTTTCAAATACTAAACCAGTTTTAACTATTTGTTTGTACAGCGCTTTTCGCTTATCTAGCTTTTTGTATTTATAATTTATAACAAGGACTGTGGTAGGTTGTGGATTGTTAGCATAAGCTACTAGCTGTTCAATACTTCTGCTTAATGCTTGAGCCTCCTTAATGATAATGACCTGATTTTCAGCCATCATCGGGAATCGCTTTGCATTACTTACAATATCATCTATTGTAACATCTCTTCCATACAACACCATTTGATTAAATCCTTTTTCAGATTCATCAAGCACATTGTCTTCTATGTATTCCGAAATCTTATCAATATAATAAGGTTCTTCACCCATTAAAAAGTAAATAGGTTTTAAACGGCCTTGTTTTATCTCATCAACGATGCGTTTAAAGTCTTCCAAATTGTTCCTTTTACATATTTAATTGTAATGACTAAGGCTTTAATTATAGTCAATTTGCAACTGTTTGTTGGATGTTGGTCTTTTGTAGCTTAACTTTGAAATATCTAAGGAATTTATCTGTGCAGGACCTCAATTTCTCAAAGTTTGAATACCGTTTCAAAAGTAACGAAAATAAAGTATCTATCTTTGATGTCATCCGTAAAAAATTTGTCTTACTCCAGCCCGAAGAATGGGTAAGACAGCATTGTGTACATTTTTTATTAACTGAAAAAAAATACCCGCCATCACTGATAAATGTGGAAAAAATGCTCAAAATAAATGGATTAACAAAACGGTACGATATAGTGGTATTTAATACCGATGGTTCTTATAGACTTATTGTAGAATGTAAGGCGCCACACATAAAAATAGATCAATCTTCATTTGATCAAATTGCAAGATATAATTTAGCGTTAAATTCAGAATACCTTATGGTAACTAATGGTTTAGACCATTATTATTGTCAGATAGATTATAAAGCTGGCTCCTACTCGTTTATAAAAGATTTACCTGCATATACCAAAGCATAAATGTACACCTCTAAAGATATAGCTATAGTTATCCTTAATTGGAACGGAAAAAATTTATTAGAACAGTTTTTACCATCTGTACTGAAATTTTCAGAAGATGCAAGTGTTTATGTTATAGACAATAAGTCTGCTGATGGTTCATCAGCATTTATTAAGTCGAAATTTGAAGCCATAAAAGTTATTGAACTAGATGATAATTATGGATATGCTAAAGGTTATAATTTAGGTCTAGCACACATAAATCATCCAATTGTATGCTTACTCAATAATGATGTTGCCGTTACACAAAATTGGTTGGTGCCTATCCTTGATTCTTACAACGCTACTGATGCTGCTATCATTCAACCTAAATTATTAGATTTTAAGGCAAAAGAGTATTTTGAATATGCAGGTGCTGCAGGAGGCTTTATAGATAAATTAGGGTATCCGTATTGTAGAGGACGTATTTTCAATTCCATTGAAAAAGATAACAGACAGTACAACGACACCTTCCCAATCTTCTGGGCGTCTGGCGCCTGTCTCTTCATTAAGAAAGACATCATTGAAGAATTAAATGGTTTCGATGAACAATTTTTTGCACACATGGAAGAAATTGACCTCTGTTGGAGAGCATTTAACTACGGTTATTCAACGCTCTATATAGGTCAATCGAATATTTACCATCTCGGTGGAGCTACTTTAAACCATAACAATCCTAAAAAAACGTACCTAAATTTTAGGAATAGTCTCTATACACTTGTGAAAAATGCCCATGGTAATCTTAGTGTTTTAGTTTTCAGCAGACTTTTATTAGACGGTATTGCTGGTCTAAGGTTTATTATGCAGTTTAAGTGGCTTCACTTTGTGGCTATATTAAAAGCTCATTTTAGTTTTTACAAAGCAATTCCTAGATTATTAAAACAGCGTAAATCATTGATTCAGCGTAAGGGTTATTACAAAAGAACATCTATAGTTTGGTCTTATTTTGTAAGAAATAACCAAGTTTATTGATTGTTTATAAAAACTGTTAAAATATTTGTTAAGTGGCATCTAACACATTATTCTTTTGTATAATTTTGGGGCATTAAAACTAAATGTTTAATCAATTGAAAACTATGAAAAAATTAATGTTGTTAAGTGTAGGTAGTATGCTTATACTATCCTCGTGTGTATCTAAAAAAGAGTATACGGCACTTGAGGCAAAACAGAAAGAAACTCAAGATCTATTAAATACGGCAACGGTAAAGTTAAATAGTTGCTTATCTGATAAGGCTGCAGCGACGGCACGATTAGAAGTCATGCAAGAGCAACTTGAAGACATGCGTAAGACAAATCAAGATCTTATTGATACTAAAGGAAATTTAACCACTTTAACTCAAAAAGGTGCAGAAAACTTAGAAAAATCATTAGAAAGCCTTAAAGAACGTGATTTAAAAATTACAAGATTGCAAGATGCTTTAACTAAAAAAGATAGTGTAACATTAGCTATTGTAACAAGTTTAAAGAAAGCAGTGGGAATTGATGATCCAGACATTGAAGTAAATGTTGAAAAAGGAGTGGTATTTATTTCGATTGCAGATAAATTACTTTTTAGAAGCGGAAGTTATATTGTAACGGATAGAGCTAAAGAAGTCTTAGGTAAAGTTGCTAAAGTAATTAATAGCAAGCCAAACTTTGAAGCAATGGTAGAGGCACACACTGATAATGTGCCATACAGAAAAGAACCATTATTAGACAACTGGGATTTAAGTGTTAAACGTGCAACATCTGTGGTACGTGTACTTGAAAGTTTAGAGGTTAACCCGCAACAATTAATAGCTGCTGGTAGAAGTTACCATGTGCCTTTAGTAGAAAATGACACGGCTGAAAATAGAGCTAAAAACAGACGTACAAGAATTGTAGTACTGCCTAAAATAGACCAATTCTACGAAATGGTAGAAGAGGAAATGAAAAATTTGAGTGCTGGACAATAATAATAAAAGAGTTACAGATTAAAAAAAGCCTAATGTGTTTGCATTAGGCTTTTTTAATTACTTCTTCATAACAGAAGCTATAGTTTTGCTTCGTTGAATTTTGCCATTTATAGTCTCTACAAATTTATTGGTTGTATAGATTTGCTTTGGTATTTCGTGTTTATTCAAATCATCTGATGCTTTCATTTTATCATAAATCGCTTCTTCTGAATCTGAAGGATTCTCAATGATTAGAATAATCTTTTCTCCTAACGTACCGTCTTCTTCACTTGCTACGATAAATCTGTCATTCAAAATATCTTGTAACTTACTTTCAATCTGCTCAGGAAACAACTTAATCCCACCTGAATTAATAACATTGTCGTGTCTACCAAGCCATTCAAATTCTTGGTCAGATATTAAGTTTACAATGTCATTGGTTACTAATTTGCCTTTTAATAATTTAGTCGCCTGAATAACTAAACATTGCCTGTCATCTTGCGAAAATTTGACATTTGGCAATGCTTTAAAAGTGGATGACACCTCTGGGTCTGCCTTAGATTTTAATGGCTTTACCGCAACGTGTGTAACAGTTTCGGTCATTCCGTAAGTTTCATAAACCCTAGAATTGCATTTAGCAATTTTAGATTTTAATTGCTTGGATACTTCAGCACCTCCAACTATAATAGTTCTTATATTGGGTTTATGGTCTAATGCCTTACTTAGTTGTAAGGGTATCATGGCACAAAAATCGTAAGGTTTACGATAATCAAAAACAGGGAGTGATACTGGTGCAACGCAATCGATCTCTAACCCAAGTATCATAGCTCTAACTAGCATCATTTTACCAGCGATGAAATGACTTGGCAAACAATCTAAAGCCGAATCACCTGGCTGTAAACCAAAGTAATTACCCGTAGCAATGGCCGAATTAACCATTGCTTGCTTTTGAAGTTTTATATTCTTCGGTGTGCCTGTTGCTCCAGAGGTTCTTACCATCAAAAAATCGTCATCATTAAGCCAATCTAAAAGGAAATCTCCCGTGATTTTCTCATAGGGCTCACCCTCTTTTACTAAACTATAAGCAACTTCTTTAAATTCTTCATGAGTAAAATGCAACCCATTAAATTTAAACCTGTTATGTATTTTATCAAATGTTGGTGTCATTAATCAATTATTTTATAATCATCTTTAGGTGGCTCCACGACTTTACCAAATAAATTTTGTCTCCAGTTCTTCCACCCATATCGTTTTGCTAGAATCCATAGAAATATAGGATAAATAATTAGTACTGGTATTAAGATCTCAAATGCTGTACTTATGGCTTCTTCACCTGTATTTCTAAAAATAGCATCGGTTTGCAATGCTGACCAATCTGATGTAATGAGTAAAGCAGCTAATAAGTTATTACCTAAGTGAAATCCTAAGGCTAATTCTAAACCATCATCCATCAAGGTCATTATACCTAGTAATAAGCCTGTTCCGACATAAAATAGCATCATTTTAAAAAAACCTATTTCTGCTACCTCAGGATTGGCACTATGTGCCACACCAAAAATTATAGAGGTAATAATCAGTGGAAACCATCTGTTTTTAACAATGACGCCTAAGTGCTGCATTAAATATCCTCTAAATAGATATTCTTCCAAACCTATTTGAAATGGAAACAATAGAATACTAATTAAAAATAGAATCGCAAATTTGGAAGCATCAAATTGCAATACGATATCAGAACTATCATAATAGTAGCCTATAAAAAATGTAACAAGCGTAAAGATCGTTACCAAGCCAAACGAGAACCAAATACGTTTAAAATCTACTTTACTACGCGCTGTAGTCAACGATAAGATACTGCGTTGATGAACAAATTTTACAAGTAAAAACAATAGACCAAGTAATACTGCAAAAGGCA
>JABDIQ010000314.1 GCA_013003655.1 Winogradskyella sp.
AGTTTAGAAGACCGAATGTATAATACTTACAATAATGTATTTTTGAAATCTAACATAGACTAATGAAGATAATTTCTATGATTCCTGCCAGATATAGTGCTTCTAGATTTCCTGGAAAGCTCATGCAAAATCTTGCTGGAAAATCTGTGATTTTAAGAACGTATGAGGCTACTGTTGCTACCGAACTATTTGATTCTGTTTACGTGGTAACCGATAGCGATATCATATATGATGAGATTAGTACTAATGGTGGCCAAGCTATTATGAGTGAAAAAGAGCATGAGTCAGGTAGTGATAGAATTGCAGAAGCTGTTGCCAGTATTGATTGCGATATTGTGGTTAATGTACAAGGTGATGAGCCATTTACAGAAAAGGAAAGTTTAGCCAAAGTATTATCTGTCTTTAAGGATGATTATGATAAATCAATAGATCTTGCATCTCTAATGGTTGAAATATCCGATTGGGATGAAATTAATAATCCTAACACGGTTAAAGTGATTGTTGATAAGGATAATTTCGCTCTCTATTTTTCAAGAAGTCCAATTCCTTTTCCTCGGGATAAGGAAGTAGAAGCAAGATATTTTAAACATAAAGGAATTTATGCCTTTAGAAAGGAAGCACTATTAGATTTCAGTGTATTGCCCATGCGATTTTTAGAAGCTACCGAAAAGATTGAATGTATTCGCTACTTAGAATATGGCAAGCGCATAAAAATGGTAGAAACTTCTGTACAAGGCGTAGAAATAGATACACCCGAAGATCTGGAGCGTGCTAAAAAATTGTGGAAATAAAATAGAAGTGCACCATTTCTATAACTGAAAATGATAACGATTAAATGAATTATAAAAATTACCCAATGGTGTCCAGAGTTATTTTTGGACGCGGAAGTTTTAGTCAATTAGCTGAAATAGTTGCGCCACATAGAAAAAACACTGAAGCGCCATTTATTTTTTTAGTTGATGATGTATTTAAAGGTAATTCACAGCTTACTGGAAAGATACCGGTTTCTTATAAAGATGAAATA
>JABDIQ010000015.1 GCA_013003655.1 Winogradskyella sp.
CTTCAGGCGAATGAGCCATATTATCTCTTAAGTAATCAAATCCAAATTCATTGTTAGTACCATAAGTAATATCGGCGTTGTATGCTTTTTTTCTAGCGGCTGAATTTGGCTGATGTAGATCTATACAATCTACACTCAAACCATGAAACTCAAAGATAGGAGCCATCCAAGCGCTATCTCTTTTGGCTAGGTAATCATTAACTGTAACTAAGTGAACGCCTTTACCAGCGAGTGCATTTAAATACATTGGCAGGGTTGCTACTAATGTTTTACCTTCACCTGTCTGCATCTCTGCAATCTTACCTTGGTGCATGGCAATACCACCAATTAATTGTACATCGTAATGTACCATATCCCAAGTGATGGGTTTACCAGCTGCATCCCAAGAATTTGACCAAACAGCAGTTTCATCATTGAGTTTAACATAGTCTTTACTACCTGAGATTTCGCGATCAAATGCGTTGGCTTTAACTTTTATTTCTGTGTTATTTACAAAACGCTTTGCAGTTTCTTTTACCACAGCAAATGCTTCCGGTAAAATTTCGTTTAATACGTCTTCGGTTGCAGCATATATGTCGTCATTTAATCTATCTATTTCTTGATAAATATCCTCGCGTTCGTCAATGTCGTCGGTATTTTCTGCTTTTTCAGTTAGGGTGTCAATTTGCTCTTGTATGGGTAGTCTTGCTTCCTTGATTTTTGCCTTAAACTCAGTGGTTTTAGCTCTAAGTTCGTCATGAGAAAGGCCCTCTAATGCCGTTTCAAATGTTTTAACTTGATCTACTATTGGTTGTATGGCACTAACGTCTTGTTTGGATTTGTCACCCACAAAAACCTTAAGTACACTGTCTAGAAAACTCATTTATGTAATGTTTGATTAGACTTTATTAGAAAAGTCAAATTATATATTTTATGTTGGAATGTTTACTAACATTCAAAGATACATTTTGTTTAGGGTTGTATAAACCTTTATCAAAAAAAAAGTCTCATAACCGTTAACGGGAAGAGACTTTTTAGATTGTTTAATTTTAGTATTAATATTCATCCTCGTTCCAGAGGTAATCGTCGTCTGTTGGATAATCTGCCCAAATTTCTTCAATAGAGTCGTAAGAATCTCCTTCATCTTCTATTGCTTGTAAATTTTCTACAACTTCTAATGGTGCTCCTGTTCTAATTGCATAGTCAATGAGCTCATCTTTTGTTGCCGGCCATGGTGCATCACTTAAATACGATGCTAATTCTAAAGTCCAATACATTCTTTTGTATTAATTTAATATTTTGCAAAAATAATTTTTTAGTTTAAAAAGCCAAGAAAAAAAGGTATTATTTCATCAATAATAAAAGAACGTCATATTATAAGCCGCTAACGTAGGTAAAATCTTGAATGTTAAAATAGACTTTTATAAAATCAAGATTCTTTTTTAGGAACCCACTTTATTTCTTCAGCTTTTAGATCATAGGACAACTTTCGTGCCAATACAAAAAGGTAGTCAGAAAGTCTATTGATGTATTTTAGGGTGTCATCTTGAAAAGGTTCTATATCGTACAATCTCACCGCCATTCTTTCGGCTCGGCGACATACACATCTGGCTATGTGACAGAATGACACGGTTTGATGACCTCCAGGAAGTATAAAATGAGTCATTTCTGGTAATTGTCCATTCATCTCGTCCATCTCATCTTCTAGCAACTTAATATCACTTTCTGATATTTTGGGGATATTTAATCGGTCTTTACCCGATTTTAATTTTGCCTTATCAGGATCTGTTGCTAAAATAGCACCTATGGTGAATAGTTTGTTTTGAATCTGCTCTAAAATAGCCTTGTAATGGTCTTTAATTTGTTGGTCTCGTATTAATCCTAAATGAGAATTTAGTTCATCAATGGTGCCATAACTCTCTATACGTATATGATGTTTGGATACTCTTGTACCACCAAATAAAGCGGTTGTTCCTTTGTCGCCTGTTTTTGTATAAATCTTCATAAAACAAAGATAGGGTATAGGATTGAACTTTTAAATGGTATGAAGTGATTACACTTCTAAACTTGTGCTAAAGTTTTGTTTCTTGTATCACTTTCAATCATACCATCACGAAGTCTTATTACTCTATGGGCATGTTGTGCAACTTCTTCTTCATGCGTTACTAAAATTACAGTATTTCCGTTTGCATGAATTTCATCAAAAAGTTGCATGATCTCTAGGGATGTTTTAGAATCTAAGTTTCCTGTAGGTTCATCTGCAAGAATTATCGATGGACTATTCACCAATGCGCGCCCAACGGCCACACGTTGTCTTTGTCCACCAGAAAGTTGATTGGGTTTATGATCCATTCTATCTGCCAAACCTACATCCTCAAGTACTTTGGTAGCACGATCTATTCTTTCTTTTTTAGATGAACCAGCATAGATCATTGGTAATGCTACATTTTCTAAAGCTGTTGTTCTTGGTAACAGGTTAAACGTTTGAAAAACAAAGCCTATTTCGGTATTGCGTATTTCGGCAAGATCATCATCTGACATTTGACTTACGTCTTTTCCATTTAATACATATCTTCCTGCTGTTGGCGTATCTAAACATCCTAATAAATTCATTAAGGTAGATTTTCCTGACCCTGATGGACCCATAATAGCCATATACTCACCACGCTTTATATCTAAGTCTATACCTTTTAATACGTGTACGGTTTCTTGTCCTAATTTAAAATCGCGAATGATGTTTCTAATTTCAATTACATTATCTGCCATAGAATGCTTCAATAGATGATTGTGCCTGCAAGATACAGGATTTTACAGTTAATAAGACGTTAAAAGTATGTTGTTGTTACACTCTAATTTTAAAATGTTGTTTGACCTGTTCTTTTCTAAAAAACACCAAACCTAAATAGAAGGTGTCAATTGTAACTGTACAAGCAGGATGCAGTTTTATGTCGTTCCAGGCCTCTGTCATTTCTTTGGACCAATAAATATCGTCTATTATAAAAACAGAATCATTGTGTGTATATTTTAATAAATCCTGGAAATAGGAAATGGTAGCGGCTTTTGTATGGTGACCATCAATAAACACTAAATCTAATTTTTTATTAGCAGCAGTTTTAATAAATGAACTAAAATCTGAATTTACAAGTTTAACATTGTCAACTTTGAATGTTTTTAACTGTTGTTTAGCAATTTTATGAATGTTAACATCACCTTCTACACTAACAATATTGGCTTTAGGATTTCCTTGTGATAGAGCGAATGTACCTATACCCAAAGACGTGCCCAATTCAAGATAGTCATCTCCTTTAAAATAGTTTGAAATTCTATATAAAAGTTTGGCTTTTTTAATGGTGCTTCCTGCTGTTTTGGCTATTGATCTTACACTTCTATTATTGGAAGTTGAAAATTTAGAGCCAGAGCCTAGATCATTTATAATTATGATAGTTTTAATTTTAATTAAGGCTTTTCTATATGATTTTATAATTCGATATTGGGTAAATCTGAAATTAGTATTTAAGCATTTAGTGGTAAGATCATAAACAAAAGGAGAATGTACACCATGCTTGTTGGTAGATGAAATTAAAAATTTGAAATATTGAATGATTTGATACATTAAGAATCTAATTTCTCTGACAGCTCAAACCATCTTTTTTCTTTTGTTTCAATTAAATTCATGATCGATTTAAGCTCTTGAGAGAGTTGATTTATTTCATCGGTCTGTAACGATGGATTGTTAAACTTTTTTTCTAAATTAATTTTATCTAATTCTAAAGATCTAATCTTAGATTCTAAATTTTTCAGTTCTTTCTGTTCATTATAAGCCAATTTATCCGAAGTATTTTTTTGGCTGTCTGTTTCGGTTGCTGCTACTACTTGTGTTTCCTGTTTTGGTGCACTATCTTCATAGACCCGGAAATCACTGTAGTTTCCAGGAAAATCGTCAACAACACCGTCCCCTCTAAATACCAAAAGGTGATCTACTATTTTATCCATAAAAAAGCGATCATGAGACACAACAACCAAACAGCCTGGAAAATCTAATAAAAAGTCTTCGAGAACATTTAACGTTACAATATCAAGGTCGTTAGTAGGTTCATCTAGTATTAAAACGTTAGGATTCTGAATTAAAACCGTGCATAAGTACAATCTCTTTTGCTCGCCACCGCTTAATTTTTCAACAAAATCATATTGCTTTTTACGATCGAATAAAAATCGTTCTAAAAGCTGTTGAGCACTAATTTGTTTGCCTTTAGTAAGTGGAATATAATCTCCATATTCTTTAATGACCTCAATAACCTTTTGTCCTTCTTTTATGTTAATGCCACCTTGAGTGTAGTAGCCAATTTTTACAGTTTCGCCTACAACAACTTTACCAGCGTCTGGCTCTAATCTTTGACTAATTAAATTTAAGAATGTTGACTTGCCAGTTCCATTTTTACCTATGACTCCAATACGTTCGCCTTTTTTAAAAACATAATCAAAATGTTTTAGTATGGCTTTATCTTTAAAGCGCTTAGATACGTTATGAAGCTCAATGATTTTGCTTCCCAAACGTTCCATGGCAATTTCTAACTGCACTTTATGATCGTTGCGCCTTTTACTAGCTAATGCTTTTATCTCATGAAAATCTTCTATTCTACTTTTTGATTTTGTGGTTCGGGCTTTAGGTTGCCTACGCATCCAATCTAATTCCTTTTTAAAGAGTTGTTTGGCTTTTTTTAATTCGGTTTGTTCATTTAGAAGTCGGGCTTCTTTTTTATCTAAATAGTTGCTGTAATTACCGTTATAGGTAAATATTTCACCCTCATCTAATTCAATGATCTGGTCGCAAACACGTTCTAAGAAATATCTATCGTGTGTAACCATAAAAATGGTTAATGGTGTTTTTTTAAAGTAATCTTCAAGCCATTCAATCATCTCAAGATCAAGATGGTTGGTTGGCTCATCTAAAATGAGAATATCCGGATTTAAAATTAAAGTTTGTGCTAGGGCTAACCTCTTTTTTTGACCTCCTGATAAGGTTGAAACTTTAGCATTGAGTTGGTCTAGTTTTAATCGAAAAAGAATTTGTTGGTATTGCGTTTCAAAATCCCATGCATTATAACGCTCCATGGCTTCATATGCCTTTTGATAAGCTTCGGTATCTTCAGGATGTTTTAAGGCATGTTCGTAATTTTTAATGATATCTAAGATAGGAAGGTCACTCGTTACAATGGTTTCTTCTATTGTTAGTGTATTGTCTAGATTAGGATTTTGATCGAGATAAGCCAGTTTTAGCCTTTTTCTTATTACTACCTGTCCGTCATCAGGATTCTCTAGCCCAGCAAGAATATTTAATATGGTGGTCTTGCCACTTCCGTTTTTAGCAATGAACGCTATCTTATCGTCTTTGTGAATGCTAAAAGAGATATCCTTAAATAGTTGTACCTCTCCAAAAGACTTTGATATATTTTCTACATTTAGGTAATTCACAAT
>JABDIQ010000025.1 GCA_013003655.1 Winogradskyella sp.
GATGAGCTATACTTGGAAATCGATCGATACGATCCGAATATCGACGATTGGGACTGGGACGATATTGTTTATAGCGAGAGCAAATTAAGATCGGTAATCCAGAAAAAATTTGTTCCACGATTGCAACACTCTTGTGATCTGAATGATTTATTTTTCCGACCACAAGTGGACTTAGATCAACTAATTCAAAGAAGTTATCTTATATTTATAATGAGCAGTCTTGGTCTATTTACAAGTTTAATCACAAAATACCTGTAATTCAGAGAATTTTAATTCTAGACGCCTTCAGAAGCCGCTGAGAGCATATTTGATATGTTCTGATAAAAATAGTTTTCGATTCTAAATTCAGAATATTAAAAATGAAATTATTGAATATTCTGGATTTAGAATAAATTGAAATTACTAATTGATTTTTGAGTTGTCCATTCAGTAGTAAATCTCTGTCCGTTAAATAGATAAATCGTTGATACGTTTCTGTCTTTCTTGATCAGATAATTGATTAACGTAAGCAGAAGTAGTATCTAATTTTCGATGACCAATGGTTTGTTTAACAAATTCAATATCTTTGGAATCTTTCCATAACTTGGTGATGAAGCCAATCCGGAAGCTGTGACTAGTAATATTGGGTTTGGTAGGAAGTCGATTGGAAACCTCCCGCATCACCTTATTGACATCTCGGGTAATTGCTACACGATCTAATTGTTTTGAATGATTGGCTTCAGCTGTAAAAAGATAAGAATCTGGTTCTTTGATTAAAAAAATAAGTTGAAAATCTTTTTGTCGGTCTTGAATAATTTTTTTCCCTTCCTTGGTTAAAAAGGCTTTGTGATTGCTAGGCCCACGTTTGGATCGATCAATCGCAATCCAATTTTCTTTGAAGAGTGTTTCAAGCTGGCTGACCTTTAAAGGCAATAATTCATTGATGCGGATCCCTGTCACTGATAAAATACAAAGAGCGATTCGTGTTCGTAATTTAATGTAGGTAGGTCCTTCAGTAGTTCGGATTAATTCTCTGTAAATCTCACCTGTCATGGGATCACGTTTTGGTAAGCGTTTCCGGTTTGCCCGAGCTTCTTTCCGCGCTGCCTTTTCTTCGCGTTCTTCTTTGGTTGCATTTAATTCCTTCAAAACTTCGTCTAATTGCTGCTTCAGTTGGTCGTTTGACTTTAAAAGCTCTTCATTTCGTAATGCTAATCCGATAAACCCTTTCTGCAAATCATTTCGAATAGCTTTAAGGAATTACCTGATAGTAAACATTTCTCATATGATATGGAACAAGGTAGCGGTTTAAAAAAACAAGCTAAGCGAGTTTGGAAAAACCCAAAAGCAAAAAAAGAGGTTTTAACAATGTTAGATAGGTTTGATGATCAAAACACAAACATACAAGAAAAACCTTTAAGAGGATTTAAAAATTTAACAGAACTTAAAAACTCTGGTACTGGTCCTCGAATCATTAT
>JABDIQ010000050.1 GCA_013003655.1 Winogradskyella sp.
CGTGCTTCTGGAGATTTGCAGCTTGTGGCTAGCAAACAAAAAAGTAGTATTAGTAGACTGGGTTTCATGAGTTTAATTCTGTTTTATATTGGGGTAATATACTAATAAATTTTTCAACGGTTTCACTTAAATCTAGTTCGCTTCGCCCTCCAGCAGCATTAATATGACCACCGCCACTGAAGTGCGTTCTAGCAAAATCATTTACCGAGAATGTGCCTTTGCTTCGTAATGAAATTTTAATGATATCTTCCTGCTTGTTTTCTATAAATATAACGGCTAATACAACGTCTTTTATAGATAGGCCATAGTTAACAAAGCCTTCGGTATCTCCTTTTCTAAAATTATGAGCATCAAGTTCTTCTTGACTTAAGGTTATATAAACGGTATTAAATTCGGTTAAGAGTCTTAAATTTTGAAGTGCACAGCCCAATAGTTGTAAGCTCTGATAGGAATTGGTGTCGTACACATTATCATGTATCTGCATATTATCAGCACCTTTATCAATTAATGTGGCTATAACTCTATGCGTTCTGCTTGTTGTTGAACGAAATTTAAACGACCCTGTGTCTGTCATTATGCCTGTGTAGAGGCAAGTCGCAATTTCTGGTGATATTCGGTCTAAACCGTCTAAAAACTCAATAAAATTGAATACCATTTCACAGGTTGAAGACATACTTACATCAGAATACATATATGCCGCATATTGGTCTGGCTGCTGATGATGATCAATTAGAATTTTAGTTGCTGTACTGGCAATCAAACTAGTTTCCATTTCGCCAGTTCTGCTCAATGCATTGAAATCTAAAGTAAAAATAAGTTCGGCCTTATCAATTAAATCGTCTGCTTCTTTGGTCTGCGATTCGTATTTTATAACAGTATCATCTGATGGTAACCATTTTAAAAACTCAGGATAGTCGTTTGGCGCTATTACAGTAGCCTTATGTCCTAATCCTTTTAAAAAATGGTAGAGACCCAATGTTGAGCCCATAGCATCTCCATCTGGATTTTTATGTGGTACAATAACGATCTCTTTTGGTGTATTTAAGAGCGATTTTAGTTCTAAAATATCTTTGCTATTCATGGAAAGCGAATATACAATTTAATACTATAATCATCAGTATCACTAAAGTAAATTATACTTGCAGAAAGGTGCTATTATAAATCCTTAAGGTTTAATAGTAATTCACAATAATTTTTACAATTAACGTTAGATAATGATGATTTCTTATGGGTTAAACTAATTTAACTATAAATGTTAAAGCAATTAACTTACGGCTTGTCGTTCTTATATTTTAGATTATTTTTGCACGACATTTAAAAACAAGTTATGGCAACAAATAGAACATTTACAATGCTTAAACCAGATGCCGTTGAGAAAGGGCATATTGGAGCAATATTAGAAAAAATAACTGCTTCAGGTTTCAGAATAGTGGCAATGAAATTAACGCAGATGACATTGGCAGATGCTAAGGCATTCTACGCTATTCATAGTCAACGACCGTTTTTCCCTGAATTGGTGGAATATATGACGCGTGGCCCTATTGTAGCGGCAATATTAGAAAAAGATAATGCTGTAGAGGATTTTAGAACCTTAATAGGTGCTACTAATCCTGCTGAAGCTGCTGAAGGAACTATACGTAAACTATATGCAGCATCTATTGGTGAAAACGCTGTTCATGGAAGTGATAGCGACGAAAACGCAGCAATTGAAGGTGCATTTCACTTTTCAGGAAGAGAGCAATTTTAATAAATTACTATTAATTTAAAAACCCGTTCTATTAGATCGGGTTTTTTTATACTCTTGTTTTATAATTTAAAACTCTAGTTCTTCATAAACATAAGGTTCAGCAGTTTCTTTTACATTTCCTAAATAAGATTTTCCTCTTAACTTCTTAACCGTATAATAGTCTAATCCATTGTCATCCCATGGATTAATTTGAGCTTTAATGAGCGCTTCATCCGCAGGTTCATTTATGGCGGTCAGCCACTTCTCTTCGGAGTCTTTATTTAACAGCACTGGCATACGTGGTCCTCTGAGCTTTGGATTGTTATGAATTTTACTTAACAGTTCATTGCCCTCTGTAGTGACTATACTAAAGGTATTTAATACCTCTCCTGTTTCAGGATTAGTCCAATCACTATATAACCCTGCCAAAACCATGGGTTCATCATTTTTATAGTGTATAAAGAATGGATAGGTGTTTTTGTTGTAGTGATGATGTTCGTAAAAACCATCTATGTATATTACACATCTGTGATATTTAGCAGAAGCTCTAAAAGAAGGTTTTTCAAAAATAGTTTCGCCTCTAGCATTTAAGGTATTGTTCCAAAACTTTCGCAATTGATCTTTGTCTTTCACCCAATGAGGAACAAGTCCCCAAATGGCTATTTCAGGAAAATTGGGAGAACGATCTGTGTAAATAAGCAGTTTAGGATGCTGAAATCCAGATGCGTGAAAAAGCGGTAAACTAGTGAAAGGTATTAATTTGTCTTTAATTTCTTTTATAGCCTGCTCATCACCAAGCCGTTTTGCTCTTTTTAGTTGCGATTCTAAACTTGCTTTAATATCGTAGCACATTATGGTATGAAAATGATATTACTAAAGTTATAATTTTTATAACTAATTCTATTCCCAGCCTTTTCTTTTTTTAAGAGATGTTATATGCGCCAGATGGTGATTACAGTGCCAGGCATAAACGCCAATATTCTCTTCAATACTAAATTCCCTTCCGTGCTCTGGATGAACAAAGGTTTTTTTAAGTTCAGTTTCGGTTAAATGTTTTAATAAAATAGACCAGCGTTGATGGAGTCCTTCTAATAATTTAATTGAGGCATCGATAGGAGCGTGTTCAACATCCTTCAATTCTGCCCAGCGATCCTCAAAATATGGCTTAATTACTGGTTTGTTTTCTGTTAGAGTGAGTTTAAATCTTACAACGCTGTTAATATGACTATCTGCACAATGATGAATAACTTGTTTAATGGTCCAACCCTCTGGTCTATACCTTGTATTAAGTTGATCTTCTGTTAAATGATTTACTTCTTTGGCTAATTTTGTTGGGAACGACGCAATATCT
>JABDIQ010000093.1 GCA_013003655.1 Winogradskyella sp.
ACGCCTAAGGTTACAGGACCACTTAATGCAAAGGCAATACTTGTTCTAAAATTAAAATTAGCACCAAGGGTTTGTGATGCAACTATGATAGAAGGAATAAGTAAAATAAGGTATAAAAAATAGGGATAAGATCTCGAGGAAACTCCATCAGCGGCAATACCCAACAGCATAAGTAAGATCACAAAATACTTGGAAAACTCGTAGAATATGCCTCCATCTGTCATCCTAAATAAGGCCTCTGCGGCAACAATATAGGCACAGCCAAATAATACCCAGTTTTTAATACGATGTTTGGCTACTGTACTCACTTTATAAACGAAAAATACAGTAACAATAATGAAGTATAATTTGGAAAAGGCTGCTATTTGATTCACAAAAATTCCTAGAACAATATGAGCCACAACCAATGCAACGTATGCATCATTGGTAAATCTGTACTTTTTATTCTTATCTAAGATCTTTGCCATTTCACTTAAGCCATCATTTCTTTATATATGTCCAGAACTCTTTCTATATATTTTTGTTGCGAAAAGTTAGTTAAAATATGTTGATTGAGTTGTACAGCACAGACCTGTCTATAAGAGTCATCCTCTATAAATTTATTGATGGCCTGCGCCAATATATCACTATTATTTGGTTCAATTAATAATCCTAGTGTATCATCCGAAATAACTTTTTTACAATCACCAACATTAGTAGATATTACGGCAAGATTAGCCAAACCATATTCTAATAATGCTAATGGTAAGCCTTCGGATTTAGATGATAACACGCCTATCTTGCATTGCGATAATATGTTATTGACATCAGGTCGACTTCCATATATATAGACCTTTTCTTCTAATTTTAATTCATTGATCAATGACTTTACCTCTCGTGAATAAGTATCCTTAAAGTTTTTACCTACCAAATGCAAGGTCCATAAATCATGTGTTTCACTTACTTTCTTAAATGCTCTTATTAAATTAAAATGGTCTTTTTGAGGTCTTAAGTTTGCTAGGCTAATTATTTTAAAATTGTCTTTTCCATGCAGAGATGTTTCAGGCTTATGGTTGTCAGGCAGAGCAAAATTTTGAAGATAAGTAACACTTTTACAGTGTAGTGTTTTAGTTGCCCATGTCTTCAATTGCTCGTTTACACTAATAATATGGGTAAACGACTTTGAGAAAAACTTCAACACCTTAAATTCACGTTGATGTAATTCTTCACTTTTCCCATAATGGTCATGCCATACAACTTTTAACCCTGGCACAAATCGTTTAACAAGAGTTGCCATAAAAAAGGAGGTTGAATGTGCGTGTATTATGTCTATTTCGTTCTTTTTAACATTGCTAATAAGTCTAGAAATTGCCTTAACATCGAACTTTCCTTTTTTTTCGAGAAACAAATAGTTGTTTAGGTCGTTAATACTCTGTTTTAAAATACCTTCTTTCCGAGTTACACATATATATGAAGCATCCACAACATTGGTTAGCCCATTGGCTAAATTTACGGCCATTCGCTCTGCACCACCTGCATCTAAAGAATCGATAAGCTGTAATACCTTCATTTTATAAGTAGCTTTTGTATTTCAGATTCAAACTTTTCAAGGGTGTATTGTTGGGACCACTGTTGTGCTTTTTTAGACATTTCATGAAGGTCTACTTGTTGCAATGCCTTTTTTACATCCTGTACAGCATTTTGTACCTGAGCGTCTATTAATACCCCTCGTTCACCATAATTTAGCATAGACGGAACGCTAGAAATCTTTGTTGCTATTGGTATAACACCAAAAAACATAGCTTCCGCAATGGCCTTTGGCCAACCTTCAGATTTAGAGGCTAAAATTAAAAAATGAGCG
>JABDIQ010000104.1 GCA_013003655.1 Winogradskyella sp.
TTGCTGATATTACAGGGTTTGCAGGATTTGAAACAGCCAATGACTGCCGCAATACAGGTGCCACTTGGTTTGACTATAACAATGACGGTTTTTTAGATATTTATATAAGTGATTGGAATGGCTGTGATGGCAATCAACTCTATAGAAACAATGGTAACGGAACATTTACTGATGTCACTGCAGCAACTAACATACAAGCCACTACTGATTTAGCCAGCTTTGTGGCTCTTCCGTTCGATTTTAATGATGATGGCTTTTTAGATCTCTACATATCTAATGATTTTGACAAGCCTAATGATCTTTATATCAATAACGCAGGTACAAGTTTTAACAATGAAGCAGCAGCTTATGGTGTAGACACCATGGCTGATGATATGGGAATTGCCATTGCTGATTATAATAGTGATGGCCTTTTTGATCTCTTTGTAACAGCAATAGACAAAAACTTTCTACTTAAAAATCAAGGAAACAATACCTTCATAGATGTTGCAGAAACCATGAATGTTGGTAATACATTATGGGCTTGGGGAACGCGATTTTCAGATTTTGATCTAGATGGTGACGAGGATTTATTTGTTACCAACGGTTTCGTTTTTCAAGAGCGTAGCACAGAACCCAATTATTATTTTAAAAATATGCTAGTAGAAGGGCAGGAATCCTTTCAGGATGTTTCTGAGCAATTGGGATTAAATGAACTTACTGTTAGCGTAGATTTTGTTGAGTTTGATTATGATAATGATGGTGATGTTGATCTGCTTGTAACAGATAATGAAGGTTCGGCATTATTCTATGAAAACAAACTACTTAATTATGATGAACCCAATGCTTTACATTGGTTTAAAGTTGTATTAGAAGGAACAACATCAAATCGTAATGGCTTTGGCACCACTATTCAACTTACAACAGCTAATGGCACTATTAATAGATATTATAGTGGTGTAGGCTTCTTAGGCCAAAGTATACAACCAGTGCATTTTGGTTTAAACAATGAAACACAGATTACGGAACTAGTTATTAATTGGCCATCTGGCATTACAGAAACGTTTAACAATATTTCTGCAGATCAAACCATAAAAGCCACAGAAGGACAAGGTTTTGAAGTTCTAGATATTGAACCAAGCCAAAAAATATACGGCTGTACAGATCCTATGTCATGTTCATATGACCCTATTGCAACCTTAAATGATGGTTCTTGCACCTATTTACAATCACAAACATTAACAGGAAACACAAATGCTTCATTATTAAGTACAGAAACCTATTCTTATACTATAGGTGCTGGATCAACTGCAAATTGGGAAATCGTTGGTGGTGAATTGCTTGAAGGTCAAGGCACAAATACAGTTACTGTAAAATGGCATTTATCAGATGAAGGTCGTATATCAGTGACCGAAACCAACGAAGAGTGTTCAAGTTTAACCCAATCGTTAACCATAGATCTTCAGGCAACTGATTTACCAGATAATGTATCTGTGGCTCGATTATGGAATGAAGCTACTCTCGAAGCTATACGCAATGATTTTGCTCGGCCAACAATTCATGCTAGAAATCTTTTTCATTCTAGTGTCGCTATGTACGATATCTGGGCCATCTATGATGAAGTAGCTAGGCCATATCTCATAGGAAATAACCTAAATGGATTTTCTAGTGAACTCGAAGAATTTGTATCGATAGAAGGTGTTGAGGAATCAAGAAATAAAGCCATAAGCTTTGCTATGTACAGGCTATTATCACACCGTTTTCAAAATTCTCCGGAAGCTGAAGAATCTCAAGAGATATTCAACTTAATAATGGAAAAACTTGAATACGACACGTCTTATACCTCGTTGATCTACGAATTTGGTAATGCAGCAGCATTAGGTAATTATGTAGCGCAGATCATTATTGATTATGGTTTACAAGATGGATCTAGAGAGGCAACTGGTTACGATAATGCCTACTATGAACCTGTTAATGCGCCATATGCCTTAGATACTAATAATAATCCACCTATTAATGATCCTAATCGTTGGCAACCGTTGGGATTAGATATTTTTATTGATCAAGGTGGTAATGTGGTAGATGGCAATGTTCCTGAATTTTTAAGTCCAGAATGGGGAAATGTTTGGCCGTTTGCTTTAAAAGAAGAAGATAAAGTAAGTTATCAAAGAAATGGAAGTACATTCCATGTGTACCATGACCCACCAGCACCACCATACATTAATACGACGGATATTACAACCGAATCTGATGCCTATAAGTGGGGATTTACCATGGTGTCTGTGTGGCAATCACATTTAGATCCTAGAGATGAGGTGATGTGGGATATTTCACCAAATGCACTGGGCAATACAGACATCAATGAATACCCAACAGATTTTTTAGACTATCCAGAATTTTACAATTATTTTGAAGGAGGTGATATTAGTACAGGTCATAACCTAAACCCTATAACTGGCCAACCCTACCAACCTAATATTGTGCCACGTGGAGATTATGCTAGAGTGTTGGCAGAATTTTGGGCGGATGGTCCAGATTCTGAAACACCACCTGGACATTGGTTTACAATTTTAAATTATGTGAATGATCATCCATCATTTGAAAAGCGATTTGAAGGCGACGGAGAGATTCTCGATGCCCTAGAATGGGATGTAAAAGCATATTTTATTTTAGGCGGTGGTATGCACGATGCAGCTATTTCTGCTTGGAGTATTAAAGGGTGGTATGATTATATCAGACCAATTTCAGCAATACGCTATATGGCTAGCCAAGGCCAGAGTACCGACCCTTCGCTAGACAATTATTCAGTTACTGGTATTCCATTGATAGAAGGTTATATTGAAGTTATTGAAGAAGGCGATCCCTTGGCAGGATTTAATAATCAAAATGTAGGAAGAATAAAACTCTACACCTGGAAAGGACACGATTTTATAAATGATGTAGAAACCGAAGTGGCAGGAGTAGGCTGGATATTAGCTGATAATTGGTATCCTTATCAACGACCAACCTTTGTTACACCGCCATTTGCAGGTTTTGTATCGGGCCATTCTACCTATTCTAGAGCAGCTGCCGATCTTTTAACTAAATTAACGGGTTCTCCATTTTTCCCAGGAGGATTAGGTGAATTTGTAGCTAAGGAAAATGAATTTTTGGTGTTTGAAGATGGGCCATCACAAGATGTAGTGTTACAATGGGCTACCTATAGAGATGCTTCAGATCAAACAAGTTTATCACGAATTTGGGGAGGTATTCATCCACCAGCAGACGATATTCCTGGTAGACTAATCGGCGAGGAAGTCGCGGAAGATACGTTTGCTTTTGCAGAACCTTATTTTAGAGGTCAGACTCCAGCCAATCCTAATGACAATTCATTTGTGGTTTATCCAAACCCAACAACAAATAAGACTCTAACAATTACAAACACAGACCTAACAGATCAAATTAATTTGTTTGATATAAAAGGTCGTAAAATAGATGTTTTAACAAGTAGTTATGATGAGTTTAGCAGGCAAACAACGATTAAATTAAATTCTGCAACAGCTTCAGGTTTGTATATGTTGAGTGTTAACAACACGGCTAAAATGATCGTTGTTAAATACTAATAATTAAATAATAACACATAGTTTTGCTTTGATGCAACAACAACTAGATCAGTATATCCCAAGTAAGGCTATTCCTTTAGTTAAGCAACTTCTTATTAGTGATCACTTAACTATAAAAATAAAGACAGAGCGCAAAACACGCCATGGCGATTATAGAAAATTGCCTAATGGAAAGCATCAGATCACCGTCAATTCAAATTTAAATCCTTACCGTTTTTTAATTACCTTGATTCATGAAATTGCTCATTTAGAGGCTTATAAGATACATGGTCATTCTATAAAACCGCATGGAAAAGAATGGAAACAAACATTTCAACATTTAATGCTGCCATTTTTAAATCCCGAAATATTCCCAGAAGACTTACTACCTATTTTAGCTAATCATTTTAAGAACCCAAAAGCATCCAGCGATACAGACGTGCAACTCGCCTTAGCATTAAAGGCATTCGACGATAGTCAAGACAGAACATTTGTATTTGAAGTACCTTTGGGGTGTTCTTTCAAACTATATAATGGTAAAATATTTAAGAAAGGCAATAAGAGACGTAAGCGATACGAATGTTTTGAGATTAAAAGTGGTAGAACATATTTATTTAATCCAAACGCAGAAGTTGAGTTGTTAGATTAATATTAAAAGAATAAAAGTGATGATCAAAAAAGATAATTACTATGCCATATTAATGGCTGGTGGAGTTGGTTCAAGATTTTGGCCAGTAAGTACTCAGGATTTTCCGAAACAATTTCACGATATGTTGGGTACTGGTGATACACTGATTCAAAAAACCTTTCACAGATTAGCCCAGATAATTCCGTCCGAAAATATATTTATTTTAACTAATGAACGCTACAAAGATATTGTATTTGACCAGTTGCCAGTAGTTACAGAAAGACAGGTAGTATTAGAGCCGGCTATGCGTAACACTGCGCCTTGCATACTTTATGCTTCTTTAAAAATACAAAAAGAGAACAAAGACGCTGTTATGATCGTTGCTCCAAGTGATCATTGGATAGAAGATGAAACAGCATTTTGTAGTGATGTTAAAAATGCTTTTGATTTTTGTGAGACCAAAGATGCCCTGATGACTTTAGGTATAACACCAACCTTTGCAAATACTGGTTATGGATATGTGGAGTACGAAAAAGGTAATACAGACACTATAAAACCCGTAAATCAGTTTAGAGAGAAACCCAATTATGACACGGCAAAATCGTTTCTAGAGCAAGGTAACTTTTTATGGAATGCTGGTATTTTTATTTGGAGTGTATCAAGTGTTATTAAAGCATTCAAACACAACCAACCAGAACTATCGGAACTTTTTCTAAATCATTACGAGGTGTATAACACAAAAGAGGAAAATAATTTTATACAAGAAAACTATGCTAAAGCCGAAAACATCTCTATAGATTATGCGGTTATGGAAAAAAGTGACAATGTTTATGTGATACCTGCATCTTTTGATTGGAATGATCTAGGAACCTGGGGAAGTCTGTACGACAAGTTAGAAAAGAACGAAACTGACAATGCTGTGGTTAATGCACGCCTCTTGGCTAACGAAGCAACAGGTAACATGATTAGAACCAATACGGATAAAATTGTGGTCGTAGATGGCTTAAATGATTACATCATAGTAGATAAAAATGAAGTTTTGCTTATCTTTCCTAAAGCAAAAGAACAGGATATAAAAACTGTTCTTAATCAGGTTAAAGATAAATTCGGACCTCAATATGGATAATACGCCAGAGAATAAGTTCAACTTTTCTGAAGAAGAGGAGAAGGAAACTAATAATGTTGAACAGTCTAAAGAGGCTGTCGTTCAAGATGCTAAAGGCTTAGTTGAGAGCCTAAAAGGCTTCTTTTTTGAAGTTTTTAGTTTTAAACACGATACCGATAAAGATGCCACTATTGAGGCTATTAAAAACGATATTCCATTTAAAGGTGCTACGGCATGGATTTTAATCTGTTCAATTTTTGTTGCATCAATTGGTTTAAATTACAATTCAACAGCAGTTGTTATTGGAGCGATGTTAATATCACCGCTCATGGGTCCGATTTTAGGAATCGGATTTTCTATAGCTGTCAATGATATAGACATTCTGAAGAAATCACTGATCAATTTTGGTGTAATGGTTGTGCTCAGCATCCTTACAGCATATTTGTTTTTCGAAATTTTTCCATTGCGGCAAGATTCTTCTGAGTTAATAGCTCGCACCAGACCAGATATAAGAGATGTCCTAATAGCATTTTTTGGTGGTTTAGCATTAATAATTGCTAGAACTAAAAAAGGAACTATTGCTTCAGTAATTTTTGGTGTTGCAATTGCTACCGCTTTAATGCCGCCATTATGTACTGTTGGTTACGGTCTGGCAAAAGGTTGGGAACCTGGAATTACTGAAGGAACCACAGGTTATTCTTATGCTATTGGAGCCTTGTACCTATTTACAATCAATACCATTTTTATTGCTTTAGCTACCTTTTTAGTATTAAAACTTCTTCGTTTTCCTATGATGAAGTATGTTAACTCTAAGAAGCGTAGATTTATAGGTCGTTTAGCTGCACTTCTAGCTATTATTGTTATGGTGCCTGCTGTTTGGACTTTTATTTCGGTTCTAAGGGAAACAGGTTATCAAAATAATTACAAAAGTTTTATAAAAAAGAATATTGCCTCTAATGATAATCTATGGCTCAGAAAGGACACTATAGATATGAATAATAAGATCATTAAACTTAGTTTTAATGGTGAAGTAGATAATGCTATAAAAACAGCCATTGAAAATGATCTTAGAAACAAATTTGTTTACCCAAACATTAGTGATTTTACATTAGAATGGGGCGGTTTAGTTGAGACTAGAAGTTATGATATGATGTTAGATCAACTGAATAGACTATACGAGCGATTGGATGATAAAGTTGATATAATTAGTGATTTAGAGCGACAAATAGATAGTTTGCAAACCGAGCTCACAAAACGCGTAAACAAACTGGATCGTACTCAATTTTTAAGTTTAGCGAAAGATGCACGAATTGAGTTTGATGATTTGGAGTACTTTAGTTTTTCAAGAGCTTTAGAGTCTAAAGACTTTAAGAATGTTGATACTCTAAACTTGGCACTGATTCAATGGAAATCGAATCTCACTGATAGCCTAAAAATTGAGAAAGAACAACAATTACTTCAATGGCTGAAGAATCAATTAAACATTGAAGACGTTTTAATTAAAAACCAGTAGTTATAGTTTTTCTTCTAAGTACATCTTACGTACTTTTTTGAATAGTTCAGAAGAGTAAACAAAATTGGTGACGGCGTCATTATCCGTTTTAAAAATTGTCTTGTTAGATCCTTCCCAGGCTTTTACACCATCTTTTAAGAATACAATTTTTTCACCAATTTCCATTACAGAGTTCATATCATGAGAATTGATCACTGTCACGATTTGAAATTCATCCGTAATTTCCTGTATGAGATTATCAATAACTATAGCTGTTTTAGGGTCGAGACCCGAATTAGGTTCATCACAAAATAAATACTTTGGATTGTTAACTATGGCTCTTGCTATGGCCACACG
>JABDIQ010000131.1 GCA_013003655.1 Winogradskyella sp.
CTAAAATTATCGGTGCTGCGCGGGAGATAAATAATTATAAATCCTTCTGGTGTGCGGAGAAAATTCAGAATGCGAAATTGAAATTCCAACTGGAGAATGGAAGAAAACCTAAGATTGCAATTATGGGACTGGCTTTTAAACCGGACATTGATGATCTTCGTGAATCTCCAGCTAAATATATAGCACAAAAGGTGCTTCAGAATGCCAACAATGAAGAATTCTTTATAGTTGAACCCAACATAGAATCGCATACAATTTATAAACTGACAAACTATAAGGAGGCAATTGAAAATGCGGATATAATAGCCTATTTAGTGGCACATAAGGAATTTAAAAAATTAAAACCGAAGGAAGACAAAGTTATTCTTGATTTTTGTGGTATTGGAGTTGTATGATATATAAATCATAGACCGATAGGATACTTTCAAGAATTTTTTACGAATTAAGTGATACAAATTCAATCATAAACTAACCACAACTTTTGGAATAATTGAAGATGGTGGGATGTTGTTGTCAAATGAGAAATTTTAAAAATTCCTAAAGCACATTCTCACTTAATTATGCCAGGTATATTTCATATTAATTTTTAGTCAATTGAGGAATCTAAACTTTAAAAGAATATTCAAAGAAAAAAAATGAAATCTATTAGAATAGGAAATACTATTATAAATGAAGAAAATCCTTGTTTTATTATTGCTGAAGCAGGTGTAAATCACAATGGAGATCTTGAGATGGCACTTGAATTAGTAAGAAAAGCTAAGGAAATAGGCGTAGATTGTATAAAGTTTCAAACTTTTAAGGCAGAAAGTGTTATTACAAAAAAAGCCCCAAAAGCGGCGTATCAGTTAGAGGTTACCGACCCTGGAGAGAGCCAGTTTGAGATGCTTAAAAACCTGGAATTGACTTATGAAGATTATATTAGCATTATTCAGGAATGCAACGAGCATCAAATAACATTCCTCTCTACTCCCTATAATGAAGAAGATGCTGATTTTCTAAATGAACTAGGGGTTACTGCGTTTAAAATAGCTTCTGGGCAAATTGTAGAACTTGCATTTCTTGAGCATGTAGCCAAATTCGGCAAACCAATAATTTTGTCTTCTGGAATGGCCACATTGGCCGAAGTTTTTGAGGCCGTAATGACAATACGAGCTGCCGGTAACGAACAGATGGCCATATTGCAATGTACAACCAATTATCCTTCTAGAAATGAGGATGCAAACATTAGAGCCATGATTTCCATGGGTGAGTCCTTGGATTTATTATATGGATACTCAGATCATATTGAAGAAAATTTTGCTTGCTATGCTGCCGTTGCTCTTGGAGCAAAGATCATTGAAAAGCACTTTACACTGGATAGAAATTTGCCTGGCCCAGACCATAAGGCTTCTTTGAATGTTGAGGAATTCAAATCTTTGATTGACGGAATCCGAAAAACGGAAACTGCCCTAGGGAGTCCTGTAAAAAAGCCTTCACTAAAAGAAATTGAAAATATCAATGGGATGCGAAGGAGTATTGTACTAAAAAATTCGATCAGGAAAGGTGAAATTATTACCGCTGATAATATGGCGTTTAAACGACCGGCTACTGGGATTTCCCCGAAAAGAAAAAAAGAATTGATTGGCAAACTGGCTTCAATGGATATTGGCCAAGACATACCCCTCCAGGAAAGTATGATTATATGGGACAAGAATTAGACATATTAGAAATTACTCAGGATAATTCCGCTGTGTTGACTTCTTTTATAAATACCTTGAATGAGGAACAAAAATCATTCAGATACTTTAAGAATAGAAGTTTAGAGGCATTGGATAATCATATATTTACCTGCCTCCTGATGTTAAAGGATAATGCCGTTGGATATGGTCATTTGGATGTAGAAGATAAAATCGTCTGGTTAGGGATTGTTATAAAAAAAGAATATCAAGGAAGAGGATTAGCCAGGGAAATTATGCAGGAATTGCTTAGCAAGGCCAGTGAGAAAGGAATAGAAAATATACATCTGTCTGTAGATAACGACAACGAAAGAGCAATAAAATTATATGAGGGCTTTGGTTTTGAAGTTGTTACTAAAAAGGATGACTTTTCAATATTGAGAAAAAAAGTTTCGAATATTGGGAATAATACCAAGCTATTCGGAATTAGCACCTTAGCTTTTTCAAAAAAAACCAGAGAAGAAATTGTTGCCTTGGCAAAGGAGAACGATTGGACAATTGAATTCAGCTCTAGCTTCCCATTTTCTGAAGACATGATTGATTTTTTTACTGAAACCGATATCAAGCGGTTAGCGCATAATTACTTTCCTGCCCCAAAGGAACCTTTTGTGATAAACCTTGCTAGTATAAATAATACAATTCGGCAACGCTCAATAGATCATTGTATTCAGGGACTACATCTCACCAAGAAATGCGGGGCACCTTACTTTACAGCTCATGCAGGATTTTGCATTGATCCGGATCCGCATCAATTGGGACGACAATTGGATGTGAATGTTGTCATTGATCGTGATTTAAATTGGAAATATTTTTTGGATTCGGTTCAAATTATACTTGCAGAAGCAGAAGGCTTAGATCTTTCGTTTTTGATTGAAAATAATGTTACCACCAAATTTAATCTTCGTGATGACGGGCAGGAGGTTCTTTTTTGTTCAAGGGCAGAGGAAATGATAAAACTTGTAAATGAAATATCGTCAGACAGATTTGGATTACTTTTGGATACAGCACATTTGAAAGTATCGGCCCAAGCATTGAATTTTAACATGCATGAAGCAGTTGATCTAATAAAACCGTATGTCAAGTATGTTCACCATAGTGATAATGACGGTGAAAGAGACACTAACGATTCAATATCAACTAACTATTGGTTTCTACCGAAAATGATCTATTTTGAGGATTGTATTCACATTCTGGAAGTGAAAAACATAAATACAAATCAAATTAAAAACCAGTTAAGTTTACTGAATTAACAATGGGCGTTGAAAAAATACCAATATATAAACCCTATATAGGGGAAGACGAAAGTAAAATCGTTGCAGAATGCATGGAATCTACTTGGATATCGAGCCAAGGAAAATATATAAATGCATTCGAACAGAATATTCAAAAATACACTGGTGCTAACCATGCAATTGCTGTCAGTAATGGTACTGTGGCCATTCATTTGGCAATGTTGGCCTTAGACATTGGACATGGAGATGAGGTTATTACAACTAATTTCACATATGTAGCTTCATCAAATTCTATTTTATATGTTGGAGCTAAACCAGTTTTTGTGGACATAGATCCCTTGACTTGGAATTTGGATCCCTCCCTTATTGAAGAGAAAATCTCGCCAAGAACTAAAGCTATCCTGTATACCAACGTTTATGGTGTGCCTGGCGATTACAATGAGTTAAAAAGAATTGCAGATAAGCACGGACTCTTCCTAATTGAGGATGCAGCAGAGTCTTTTGGGGCTACCTTTGAAGAGAAGGCTTCAGGTACCTTAGGGGATATTTCAACTTATTCATTCTTTGGAAACAAGACAATCACAACAGGGGAAGGCGGAATGGTCTTAACACCAGACAGAAAATTGGCGGATAAAATCAGAAAGCTCAAAAACCAGGGTAATTCAGAAACAGTCAGGTATTATCATGATATTCTAGGGTATAATTACAGAATGACCAATATACAAGCGGCTATTGGCGTTGCTCAGTTAAAAAAGATAAAAGAGATATTAGAATTAAAGGCACAAATACAACAAAATTATGAAGAGGGACTAAAGGATTTGGTAAATTTCCAAAAACTGCCTGATAATTCTTCTTCATCTTATTGGATGTGTTCTATTTTATTCAGTACAATTAAGGAAAAGGATCATATTATCGCCAAATTGAATGATGAAAAGGTGGAAACAAGACCATTTTTTACACCCATTGATGAATTACCTTTCTACGAGAAAATCGAAGATTGTCCCATCTCTAAAAAGATATCTGCATTGGGAATCAATTTGCCCAGTTTTCCGGCACTAGAAACTAAGGATCAGAGTAGGATAATAGAATTAATAAGAAATAATATTTAAAAGTTTTGAAGAAAAAAGCATTTATAACAGGGGTTACTGGACAAGATGGGAGCTATTTAGCCGAGTTTTTATTGGAAAAAGGATATGAGGTTCATGGAATGGTCAGAAGATCAAGCCTAGAACAGAAATTAAGGATTGATCATCTCTACAAGGGCGTGGATAGTCATGAATTGGATTTCCATGTTCATTATGGAGACATGACGGATTCATCTAATATAATGAGATTACTTCAGGAAATTGTGCCTGATGAAGTATATAATTTAGCAGCACAAAGCCACGTAAGAATTTCATTTGATATCCCAGAATATACCGCTAATGCAGATGCCATAGGCAGTCTTAGAATCCTTGAAGCGATAAGGATATTAGGATTGCAAAACAAAACAAAATACTACCAGGCTTCTACTAGTGAGTTATATGGAAAAGTTCAGGAAATTCCGCAAAAGGAAACGACTCCTTTTTATCCACGAAGCCCTTACGGAGTAGCTAAAATATATTCGTACTGGCTGACGATCAATTATCGGGAAGCTTATAATATATATGCTTGTAACGGCATCCTATTTAATCATGAGAGCCCAAGAAGAGGGAATAGTTTTGTGACAAAAAAAATTGCTGAGTCTGTCGCCAAAATTAAGGCGGGGAAACTCAATAAAATTCGTCTTGGAAATTTGGATGCAAAGCGTGATTGGGGTTATGCAAAGGATTATGTTGAGGCCATGTGGCTTATGCTTCAACAAGAAAGAGCTGAAGACTTCGTAATTGCTACAGGCGAAACACATACCGTTAGAGAATTTGTAGAATATGCGTTCAAGCATATTGATATTGAAATCGCATGGAAGGGAAAAGGCGTGGATGAAGTGGGTTATGACAGCAAATCAAATAAAACACTGGTTTCCATAGACCCCTATTATTTTAGACCAACAGAAGTCGATATCTTAATAGGAGATTCTACCAAAGCTAAAGAAAAATTGAATTGGGAAGCCACAATTAAGTTCAAAGAATTAGTAGATATTATGATGGAACATGAACTATCTAAGATTTAATTAGAATCGATCTATGAAGCCGCTGATAATAATTCCTGTGAGAGGTGGATCAAAAGGAATTCCCGGGAAGAATATCAAGAAATTGGGAGGGAAACCTTTAATACAATATACATTGGATGCGGCTCGGGAGTTATTTAGCGATAAACAAATATGTGTTTCTACCGATTCTCCAAAGATTAAGGAAGTAGTAGAACATTTGGGCCTTGAGGTACCTTTCTTGAGACCCGATGAGCTAGCTTCGGATACGGCTAGCACCTATGATGTACTACTTCATGCTCTGAATTATTACGAGGATAAGAAATATCACCCTGATGTAATTATTTTGCTACAGGCAACCTCTCCTTTTCGAACTTCAAAGCATATCAGAGAGGCCCTGGAACTTTATAGCAATGAATATGATATGGTTGTTTCGGTAAAAGAAACTAAATCAAACCCATATTATGTGTTATTTGAAGAAGATGAAGATGGGTGGTTAACAAAATCTAAAACGGGGAGTTTCACTCGCAGGCAGGACGCCCCTAAGGTATGGGAGTACAATGGAGCTGTGTACGTAATAAATCCAAAATCACTTAGAGAAAAAAATCATTTTAAATTCCGTAAAGTAAAGAAATATGTAATGGATGAACTTTCATCCATAGACTTGGATGAAGAGCTAGATTGGAGAATAAGCGAGTTTTTACTAAAGGAGCAAATAGTACAATTATAATTACACATTATATAGTCACACAATGATAAGGAGGATTGAAGACAAATTTTCCAAATTGGTCCACCTTCTTAGAAAAACGATATTTTTATGGTGATCTGTCTTGAATTGCAGTGAATTAGCATCTGGGATTGAATAAATTACTTTGACTTAAAATAAGATATCGAACGTGCTCCATCTGAATATTAAATGAAAAGATATTTTTTCTTGAATGAACAATTAAGAACAACGGTAAAGTATATTTTTTTTGAAGGCTTGTCCAAAGGAGGAGAACAATTCATTCTAATATTTCTACCAGTTTTATTACAAGACTCAGAAAGTCAATATCTCTCAATTCTACTACTAATTTCACTATCCGGGCTAATTAAGCTTGTAAATCCAGTAAATAATGCGAATGCTATATTTGGTGTAATCGACAAATTTAGCAAGCAAGACATATTAAATACGGTTTTCTTTTTTAACCTCTTTGCTTTTATATTTTTCCTCTCCATAGCATTAATATTTCAAACAAGTTTTTTGGAGTATTATAAAATCGACTCTTTTTGGCCAATAGTATTTTTGACAGGATACATGTTTTTTAGAAACTTTTTTGAAATTTCTTCTTTTTATGAAGTTCTGATTGAAAATCATAGTCATTCCATGTTCTTGAAGAATATGCCTTTTTTTCTATCTTTTTTACTGCAGCTTGTATTTATTTTTCTGCTAAAAATCGATATCATATTTGGGTTTTTTCTTGCAAAGTTTATCGCATTTTCTTTAATCGGCGTTTGGGTTGTTTTTAAGGGTGATTTTAAGCCCGTATTCAATTTTAAGGCAAAAATTTTTAAAGAAGTATTTAGATATAGTTCAACACTATGGATAAACGTTTTTGTAGGTTGGTTAATGGGCTATGGAGCTTTAAATTTAACCAAATTGTTTTTAGAAGATAGCTACTCCTTAGCCCTTGGGAGAATGATTAATTTATGGATGGTGCTTTTACTTGTCGCGAATGGAGTCAACAATGTTTATGCTCCAATTTTAAAAAGAAAATATAAAGAGAATTATCAGCTATCGGTGAATTTTAGAAATAAGATTTTATTGTCTTTTATATCATTATCTATAGTAGGTGCTACTTTGAGTTATTTCGCTATGAAGATTTGGCCTCTAAACGATCTAAAACTAGCTCCATTCGTTTTTATTATACTTTTTGCGCAAGGTTTTCAATATGTTTCAACTCCTTTTTATTTTTTGGCTAATAGATTTAAGAAATTCGTATTTGTCAACTTGATTTGTGGGATATTTGTTTTAAGTTATTCTTTAATACTTTTTAAGAACAGTTCAGGATTAAGTATTAATTTGTTTCTAAGCTTATATCTTATAACATATTTAGTTAGAGCTTTAATTATTTTCAGTTTCAGCAATGTGCAAATCGCGACGAAGAAATGATAGTCTTTAAAGTAAAAAATATTAAGAAGGTGATATTGGCTTCCATGTTTTGGCCCGTAACAATTTCATCTATTACTTCAAATTACCTATTCCTTCTAATTCCGTTTTTTTCAAAGCTTGATTTATCCAATAAGCGCAAATTCACAGAAGTAAGTTTTTTTATTTTTTTTTTAATTGCATCATGGCTTTTGGGAATTATTTGGTTTGCAGAAGCTGGGTATATTTTAAGAGGTTCAGCGAGTAGCTTAGCCATTATACTTCCTTTTACTTTACTATTATTTATACTTCCTTTTAATCTGTCAATGATTAAAAGAAGTATTGTTATAGTTTGTTTTATCTATAGTCTACTTGTGATATTTCACGTTGTGTACAGTCTTAATATCCCATTTTTCTATGCCGATGGTGCAAAGAGCTTATTGCAGCCTTTTGTTCCTGATTGGCCACAGAGATATATTATTCTATTAGGAATAGCACTACATCTTTTATTACACAAATTAAAGACTAAGGTAAGTCTGTTTGGATTACTTTGCTTTATGGTCATCTCATATGCCTTTTTTATGAGTTTTACAAGAACGGCTTACCTTTCACTCATAATCAGCATGATGTATTATCTTGTTCCATTAAAACCAAGATTTAACAGAAAAGCACTTAAATATTTATTGATAAGTACTTTGGTTTTAATTCTGATATTTATTTATGATTATTACAACAGGCAACTTAGTCTTCAAATATTTGATAAAATATTAAACAAATTTGTTGAAGCCCTGGGGGCTTTTAATGAGGGGACAGGTGAGAAATCAGTTTCTGAAAGGTTTCAAACATGGAAGGAAATACTTCGGTTTACATTTGTGAACAACCCAATAAGTGGAACAGGCGGTATAGGTGCTGGTGTACTTAAAAGTCAGAACATGATTGACATTCCCAATAATTCCGCGCATAGTCAATATTTTGATATTTTTCTAAGGTTTGGAATACTTGGGCTGGTGTTTTTCTTCTATTTTTTTAAGAGGGTATTCTTGTTTTTTGGCAAGGAGATAAAGGCTTGTATAATATTCATACTTTTATTCAGTATAACACATGAGACTTTAAAATTGACCTACGTTATGCTATTTTTCATCCTAATGATTAATTTATCATATGACCGCAAAAATACCGCTGTTGAATTATGATAAAATCCGTACTCTGGTTTTATGTAGCGCATTTTTGGCGCTTCTCTTTTCATTAACGGCCTCCAGCCTGTTTATTATAATTTTTATAGTGCTAACGGTCTGGGAGTTCCGAGACCCAAAAATCTATATTCAACAGAACAAATTAGGTTGGCTGTTTTTTTTGATCTTTATATTTCATCTTATTTCTGTGTTTTGGACGGAAGATATGCATCGCTATGTTCAGTTCATAGAACGAAACCTATCTTGGGTTTTGTTTCCAGCGCTATTGTCAAATAAATTAAAAGAATCAATAGACCTGAAATTATTCAAAAAAGTATTTTTCATAGGATTGGTCATTTTTGCCTTAATCAACGAACTGATCATCGTGTATGATTTTATTACCACCACGGTCCATGAAAAAACAGTTAGGTTATTTTTCAGTAGATATTATCAACTGAGTAATTCCATTAGAATCTCGGATATTCATTATCCATATCTCAGCTTGTATAACACAATTGCAATAATTTTCGGCATTTCGATAATAAAAAGAAAGGGCAGATCTTTTTGGATAGCTATCGGTTTGCTATTGCTGCTTTTCTACAATTTTCAATTGGGCAGCAGAGTGTTTTTTGTGATTAACTTCATAATCTTTTTCTATGCTTGTGTTATTATCTTTCTTAAGGGTGACAAATACTTAAGGATATTCTTGCTATGTATTCTTGCGGGAATTCTATGGTATGCCAAGCCCGTACTTGCCCACTCGTATGCACGATTTGTTTCGAGGCTTGAAGCAACTTATGCCCCACGGAACTCCCTTTCTGAATTTTACAGGCCAGATAGATGGAAGATATGTGTCGAATTGATCAAAGATAATTTGCTCATTGGTTTAGGACCTGCAGATGTTGAAAAGTCACTTCAGGCAAAATACATCGAAAACAATTTTACTATTTCCGTTTCTGAGAAATATAATAGTCATAACCAGTATTTGGACTATACCCTGCGATTTGGAATATTTGGCGGGTTACTTTTGATAACAACAGTGGGCCTATTGTGCATTAATGCATTCTTAAACAAGGAATATGATATGATGGCCATTTTCCTCGTTTTTGCTATTGCAATGATGACGGAAAATTATTTGTCAGTCCAAAGAGGGATAGTTCCTTTCTGTATGCTCGCACTATTATTTCATAATAAATATGTTAAAAACAAACCACTTGAAAGATTATATAATAACAACTAATGGTATTGTAACTCTCGACGAGCTTAAAGTCAATTTTCCTAATAAAATGTTGGTTTTCGATGAGAATTTTATAAAATTCTGTTATCGGATCGCAAAAAATACACACAGGCTAGAAGGTGATCAAATCAAAATTTACTGTAATCTACTTTTTTTGAAATCGGATAAAATCAAGATCCTATATCACCTTCATAATTTAGATGAAGCAGAGCGTTTAAGAGAAATTCACATTGATTTTATCTCGAGGATAAAATTTAATTATCTTTTTTCTAAAAATGTTTCTATTTCAAAAGAAGATTCAACGGTAAATCTATTGCCCCATCGAATTATTCCAAAGCTCTTCTTAAAATATTTTGCGAACAAAATATTTTTTTTATTAAAGGCCAAGGTTAAAAATGATAAAATAATTAAATCATGGGTAGAAGTAACAGAGAAAATCTATAAGGACGAATTGCATGATTCTCAAATTCTAATATATCCATTTCCTATAAAAATATATCGACAATTAAAATACATATTTAATAAAATAAAGAAATCTGAAAGTGTTGGACTCATGGGAGTGCCATATAAAATCTCTCCCTTACTAAAAACACTATTCAACAGGAACATTGACTATCTCATAACTGTTTTCGAATACACAGGAGCGATAAGACACGCAAATTATTTTTTGAAATACCAAGGAATACAAAAAATATTAACCACAGAAGAATTTGAGGTCGCTTCATTTTCTTTTTCGAAAAAACTTATCAAGAGTGGTGTACAAGTTATAAACGCATGTCATGGACTATCAGTTTATTCTCCTTTTGTTTACTATTCAAAGTTTCTTTTGATAAATAAAAAACAGAAAGAATTATACAGTATTTTCAATAAAAATTTAGACTTCGAAATCATATACGATGAAACTTTTGAAAGCAAGGTGTCAAAAGTTTCAAAGATCATTTTTGTTGACCAGGGAGACTTAGGCAAACTTGGAATGCCATATGAGGCAGCTTTAAGGGGAAAAGTGCTGGGCGTACTGAATCAAATAGGTAAAAAAAGAAATTCAACAATACAAATTAAAACACACCCAAATACAAAACAAAAAGAATTAAAACGATTGCAGTCACAATACGAATATTTACCCATAATAAAGAAATTGAAACCACCATTAGAAGGCCTAGTTTTTATAACTTTGTACTCTACGGCGTATTATGATTTTAGAAAGTATGGAAGTTTCCTTTTCATAAAAGACGACTTGTTTAATCCGAGTCTTTTTTTTGGCCCCAAGATAAAATCAGTGCATGTATCTGAGTTAAAAGTAAAGATTGAAGACTTAATAAAAAATGGGGAATAAAGGTCAAAGCATAAAAAGTGTCCTTAGAAATGCATTAGGAATTTGGAGATTGCTTTTACTAAAGAAGCAAAATTTTAATTTGCAGGTTGGCAAAGGGTTTTATTGTGGCAGGGGATGTTTTGTTAGTAGAAAGAACCAAATAAAAATTGGAGATTTTTTTTACATGGGTAATTATTGCCATCTAGGGGCAAATGCAGATATAGGAGAGAATGTTCTATTTGCTTCATTTGTATCATTGGTTGGTGGTGATCATAAAATAGACGGCATAAAAATTCCTATTAGAAAAAGCGGACGGGATACTTTAAAAACCATTATTATTGAAGACAATGTGTGGATTGGTCATGGTGCCATAATACTGCACGGAGTAACAATTGGTAGCGGTGCCGTTGTAGCAGCCGGATCAGTAGTGACTAAAGACGTTGAAAAAAATTCAATTGTGGGGGGTAACCCTGCTAAATTCATTAGATACAGAAAACTTTGAAGCAAATAATTCAAGACCTTAAAAACGGAGAAACCATTTTGGAAGAAGTACCAGCACCCATGGTTAAAACCGGTTGCGTACTTATTAAAACGACGAGAACACTCGTTTCTTTAGGCACCGAACGTATGTTGGTTGAATTTGGTAAGGCGAATTTTATTCAAAAAGCCAAGCAACAACCTGACAAGGTGAAAATGGTCTTGAACAAAGTAAAGACTGACGGCCTAAAACCAACTTTGGATGCTGTATTAAACAAACTCAACCAGCCATTGCCATTAGGCTATTGTAATGTCGGAGTGGTTGTTGGGTTGGGCCGGGGAATTACTGAGTTTCAGATAGGCGATCGTGTTGCTTCTAACGGTAATCATGCTGAATATGTCAATATTCCAAAGAATTTAGTAGCTAAAATTCCAGAAAATGTATCGGATGAGGAAGCTGTTTTTACAGTTATAGGCTCTATTGGGTTACAGGGAATACGGTTATTGAAACCAACGTTTGGAGAAACTATAGTAGTAGTTGGCCTTGGCCTTATTGGTCTTGTAACCGCTGAATTACTTCTAGCAAATGGTTGCAATGTCATTGGATTTGATTTTGATTCGGAGAAAGTTCGGATTGCCAAAGACAAAGGAATTGTAGCAATTAATCCATCGGAAGGCACCAATCAGGTTAAATATGTAGAAGCTTATACCAATGGAATTGGCGCAGATGGAGTAATCATTACAGCCTCAAATAAAAGTAATGAAATCATTGCCCAATCTGCACAAATGTGCAGAAAACGCGGGCGTATTATTTTGGTAGGTGTTATTGGTCTAAATATTAGTCGGGCAGATTTCTATGAAAAAGAGATTTCTTTTCAAGTTTCCTGTTCTTATGGACCGGGACGTTATGACGAAGAGTATGAGCAAAAAGGCAATGATTACCCTATAGGTTATGTCCGATGGACGGAAAAAAGAAATTTTGAAGCCATCCTAAAGGCAATTTCAAAAGGCACATTGAAGGTGAAACCATTAATTACAGAGCGAATTCCATTACAGGATTTCGATAAAATTTATGGCGATATGGGGAATTCGAAATCCATAGCTTCAATATTGGAATACGACCAGACTGAGGATCCAGTAAATACAGTGACCATTGCTGAAAAAGCTTTCGAAGGTAAAAAAGGTGTAATAGGAATAATCGGCTCCGGGAATTTTACAAGCGCAATAATACTTCCGACATTGAAGAAGCTAAATGCTGATATTAAGTATATAGCAAGCTCTGGCGGACTTTCTTCAACCATTATGGCAAAACGTCATGCTATAGGTAATTCTACTACAAACTATAAGGAGATTTTAGAAGACAAGGATGTAGACCTGGTATTTATAACTACAAAACACAATATGCATGCCTCAATGGTCTTGGAAACCTTACAAGCAGGGAAAAGTGTTTTTGTAGAAAAACCTTTGGCTTTAACGGAAGCTGAATTAGAGTCCATAATCGAGGAATATGATAAACAAAACGTTAGTGTAAGCGTAGGGTTTAATAGACGTTTTGCTCCGCTGGCAATAAATATGAAAAAACTTTTAGGGAACGATAATACGCCCATTAATATAGTCGCAACGATGAATGCAGGTTTTATTCCTGCAGATGTTTGGGTAAATGATATGGAGGTCGGTGGCGGTCGAATTATAGGCGAAGCTTGTCACTATATAGATTTGTGCACCTATTTTACGGGAAGCCGAGTAAAAGCAGTATGCATGAATGCAATGGGCGTTAATCCAAAAAAGAATACGGATAATGCAAGTATATTATTGCAATATGAAAACGGGTCAAATGCCGTAATCAACTATTTTTCGAACGGAAGTAAAGCCTATTCAAAAGAACGTGTCGAAGTCTACTCTCAGGAAAGGACTCTAATTATGAACAACTGGCGAAAAATGAAGTCTTATGGATTCAAAAGAGGAGGAAGATCATCTCAAAAACAAGACAAAGGTCATTTTAATCAATTTAAGGAATTGATTCAGCAACAACAAAATGGGGGAACGCCAATTATACCATTCGATGAACTCGTAAATACAACAAAGGCATCATTTGCGGCTATTGAATCGTTGAAACAAGGTAAATGGATCTCAATCGACTAGGACTACTTTTTCACACCATAAAATACTTGCGGTTTAAACAAATTTATTATCGTTTCTATTATGCTTTCCGGGACCGATTCTTTAAAATAAATTACAATAAGACCCTGAAAACCAGTGTAAAGCCTTTAAACTGGCGAGATACCTTTATGTATTCTTACAGTTACAAAAAAAACCAGAAATTTGAATTTCTAAATCGCGCATATTCTTTTTCATCTGAAATAGATTGGAATTTCAACGCTTATGGGAAACTTTGGACCTACAATCTCAACTATTTTGACTTTTTAAATGAGGAGTCTATTTTGATGGAGGAAGGATTAAACTTAATCAATCACTATATTCAAAAGGATAAAGAGTTAAAAGATGGAAAAGAAGCGTATCCTATTTCTCTTCGAGGTATTAACTGGATAAAATTTCTTTCCAAGCATTCTGTTTCTGATGAGGAAATTAATAAAGCTCTTTACAACCATTACCAAATCCTTTTACATAATTTAGAATATCACCTCTTAGGAAATCACCTACTGGAAAATGCATATTCCCTTTTCTTTGGAGCCTATTATTTTAAAGATGAGACCATGTATTCAAAGGCTACAAGAATTTTAAGAGATGAGCTCGAAGAACAAATTTTAAAGGATGGTGCCCATTTTGAGCTTTCGCCAATGTATCATCAAATACTTTTTAACCGCATATTAGATTGCATAATGCTCTCTGAACTAAATCCTTGGAAAGAAGATGATTTGGTCCATTTTCTAAAGGATAAAGCCGCAAAAATGCTCTCATGGCTCAGGGAAATTACTTTTGCCAATGGGAACATTCCAATGGTCAACGATTGCGCATATGATATTGCACCCAGTTCGGAGCAATTGTTTGATTATGCTCGGAGCTTGAAGATACCATGGAATAAAGTCCCTCTAAAAGAATCTGGGTATAGAAAATATTGTGGAAAGAACTATGAGCTGTTTTTAGATGCAGGCAATATCGGACCAGATTATCAACCTGGTCACGCCCACTCTGATACATTTAGTTTTGAGCTTTATTTGTATGAAAAACCGTTTATTGTAGATGTAGGGACATCCACATATGAGAAGAACGAAAGAAGACAGAATGAACGTCAAACATTTTCCCATAATACAGTAATGGTCAATGGGATGGATCAGTCCCAAGTTTGGGGCGGATTCAGGGTTGCAAAAAGAGCAAAGATTATTAGTTTAAAAGAAAGTGTAGATTCAATTTCTGCAAGACACGATGGATATGCATCTTTAGGTGTGATCCATGAAAGAAACTTTAGTTTCAAAAAGAGCATTAAGATTAATGATAAAATCTTAGTTAAAGGTGATAGCAAACTGGAATCCCAGGCTTATTTCCATATTCATCCGTCAATAGATAACATAGTTTTGGACAATAATCAGATTTTCTATGATAAAATGAATATTGCCTTAAGCTTTGAAGGGATAATAAATAACATTTGGCTTGAGGAATATGAATACTGCCTAGGCTATAATAAAACCGAATTAGGACAAAGAATCTGTATTGAATTTTCTAATGAATTGAAAACGACCATTTTGTTATGAGAATACTTTTTTTAACAGATAATTTTCCTCCTGAGGTAAATGCACCGGCCACCAGAACATTTGAACATTGCAGAGAATGGGTAAAAAATGGAGCTGAGGTAACCGTTATAACATGCGCTCCAAACTTCCCTTTTGGCAAGACATATGAAAACTATAAAAACAGGATTTATCAAACAGAGATTATTGATGCTATTAAGGTAATTCGCGTCTGGTCATATATGGCCCCAAATAAAGGTTTTATGCTTCGAACTTTGGATTTTATTAGTTTTTCAATAACGTCTTTCTTAGCTGGACTATTTGTTAAAACCGATGTTGTAATGGCAACCTCACCTCAATTCTTTACCGCCTTAAGTGGAAGAGCACTGTCATTTTTTAAACGAAAACCCTACGTTCTTGAAATTAGGGATTTATGGCCGGAGCAGATTTTGGTCACTACAAATATGAAACGAAATTGGCTAATTAAATATTTTGAATGGGAGGCACGTAAATGTTATCGCCGGGCCGATTTGATAGTTACTGTTACAAATTCGTATGTTGAAAAAATCACTATAAAGGGTATTAATAAGGATAAATTTGTAGTAGTAAAAAATGGAGTTGATAGAAATGCCTTTAAACCAACAAAAAAAAACATGCACTTAATCCAAAAATATGATCTACACAATAAATTCATTGTGGGTTACATAGGCACACATGGACTAAGTCAAAATATTCCATTTATTATTGATTGCATTCATGAATTCAATCAAAATCACCAGGATTCAAGAATTGAAGTTCATTTTTTATTTGTAGGTGAAGGTGCAGAGAAAGAAAAAGTAAAGCAAAAATCTGATTTGCTCGATATTTTCAATATTACTTTTATTGACCAAATAAAAAAGGAGGAAATGACAGATTACCTTTCCCTACTAGATGTCTCTATTGTACCCCTAAAAAAATCAGAATTATTTTTATCCGTAATTCCTTCAAAAATATTCGAACTTTCGGCCATGAATATTCCCATTTTGCTTGGAGTGGATGGGGAGGCACGGGCTTTATTAGAAAAATATGGGAATGGGATATTTTATAAGCCAGAAGATAAAGAGTCTTTCCTAAGACAACTGACTACGTTGGTAAGTAATGATTCAAAATCACTAGATCAATATAAAAATGGAGGCAATAAACTGGCGCTAGATTATGATCGACAAAAGATGGCAATGAAACTACTAGACAGTATTAAGAATGTTGTGAAATGACTAGAATTACTACAAATATTCTGTTTAAAGTACTGGTTAATCCTTTAATTAAAAAGGACTGAGAAATATTTGAAGACCACTCAGAGGTTTTTAAAAGCAACCCACAATCGGAACTAGGCATACCTATTGTGATACTCAGTAAATAGTCATCCATATAAAGTATATTTGTCAAATTTAAATATTCCATATAAAGAATGATATATGCTCTTTAAACACGGCAGGTATTCAGGATTCATAACTCCAATTTCTTATGGAATAGATCTATTGGTAATCAATCTTTTTGCCTATTTATTGCCCATAAATCTTGAAGAGCAACTTTTATTTCACAGTTACATCTCACTTAGCTGGATTATTATTTCCCTTTTAACGGAGTTTTATATAGTATATCGTTATTCCAAAGTAACGCATATTTTAAGATTACTTTTCCGGCAGTTTTTCTTCTACTTTCTCGTTGTGTATGCTTTTATAGGGTTCTTTAAGCAACCCAATATGAGTAGGCTGGCATTAGCACAATATGTTATCTATATTTTTATTGCAATTTCTACTTTGAAATTCCTGAGCTACTACCTACTGATGAAATATCGGGAGAGAGTAAAGGGTAATATTCGAAATGTAGTGGTCATCGGGAAAAATAAAAAGACACAACAACTCATAGATGTATTTAATGCACGATCAGAATACGGGTATCACTTTGTTAAACAATTCTGTCCAAAAGACAAGAATTTCGATATACGAGATTGCTTTTCCTATATTGTCCAACGGAATATTGATGAAGTATACTGTTCGGTTTCTGAATTAAATAACAATGAGATATCCCAATTCATAAATTTCGCAGACAACAACCTCAAAACCCTCAAGTTCTTACCCGATAATAAAAACATCTATGCTAAGAAACTTAAGTTCGAGTATTACGATTATTTACCCATTCTCTCATTAAGGGATA
>JABDIQ010000199.1 GCA_013003655.1 Winogradskyella sp.
ATAGCGAAAACACAACGATACCTGTTGCCAGGAATGTCATTAGCGCTGCTTTGTATTGTTCTATAAAATTCAAAATCACGTTCTTATCGTTACTAATATATACGTTTTAAATTAACAATTAGATCGAATTTTCAATAATTAGACCTAAAACCGTAAGTATAAATGCTTTAAGTGCATTTAATAAATCTATAAATTTAGTGCGGAAGAGTGGCAATAAAGGTTTCAATAGACTGGCTATCGTCAACCTTGAGATTGCCTATTTTGGTTCGTCTAAGTTGTGCTAAATGTGCGCCAGAACTAAGTGCTTTGCCAAAATCGTGGGCTAGCGATCTAATATAGGTTCCTTTGGAGCAAACCACTCTAAATTGAACCGTAAGATCTTTAATAGCGGTAATTTCAAACTCCGAAACAGTAACGGTTCTTGTCTTTACAGTTACCTCTTCACCGGCTCTTGCAAACTCGTAAAGGCGCTTGCCATCTTTTTTAATGGCAGAATATATAGGAGGTGCTTGCTCAATCTCTCCTATAAAGCCTTTTACAGTTTCTCGTATGGATTGTTCGGTAATATGACCTGTTGGGAATTCCTTATCAATTTCAGTTTCCAGATCAAAAGAAGGCGTAGTGCTACCAAGGACCAAAGTGCCTGTATATTCTTTTTCTTGGGCTTGGAACGAATCAATTTGCTTGGTCATTTTGCCTGTGCAAATAACTAATAAACCTGTTGCTAAAGGGTCTAAGGTGCCAGCATGACCTACTTTTATTTTTTTAATCTTAAAGGCTCGTTTAATTTCCCAGCGGAGTTTGTTTACAACCTGAAATGACGTCCAGTGCAATGGCTTGTCAATAAGAAGGACTTCTCCGCTTAAATAATCATCTATGGTTTTCATTTTGTGTTATGCCATAAAATTGCTAATGCACCTGCGGCAAAGCAATAAACTGCGAAATAGGATAGTTTTTGCTTTTTTACAATTTTAATCATCCAGGTACAGGCAAACATTCCTGAAACAAAAGCAGCAATAAAGCCAATGCTTAGTGCCGTAAAATTATCGCTGCTATATGTAAGCTCACCAGAATAGATGTCTTTAGCAATCTTTCCAAATATTAGAGGAACTACCATCAAGAACGAAAAGCGAGCTGCCTTAGTCTTATTAGTCCTTAGTAAAACAGAAGTTGCAATCGTAGCGCCAGAACGAGATATTCCAGGTAACATGGCAACAGCTTGAGCCACACCAATTATCAATGCATTTTTTGGAGTTATTCGTCGTTTGGTCTTCTTGGCATTATCAGCAAGAACTAATAAGAGTGCAGTAATCATTAACATAAAACCCACAAGTAATATATTGCCGGTAAAAAGTTCTGCAAACTGTCTTTCATACTGAAAGCCAATGAGTGCGGCAGGTATCATGGATATTGCAATTTTGCCGGCAAAACTGGTTTCTGCATTCCATTTAAACTTAAACAAACCTTTAATGATCATAAGTACCTCTTGTCTAAACACTACAATGGTGCTCAAAGCCGTAGCAAAATGAAGTACAACGGTAAATAATAAGCTCTCTTTGGGTATAGATTCATCGCCTAAAATAGCCTTACCAATCTCTAGATGACCACTTGAAGATACAGGTAAAAATTCAGTTAAACCTTGTACAATTCCAAGAATAAGCGCATCTAAGATTTCCATGTAGAAGTGGTTAAGATTTAATTTGGGAAATAATAATAATTGTCATGCCAAGAGTTACTTTTTAGAGTTAGAGTCCTTATTAGGATTAAGTAAAATAGCATACACTTGTATTCCAAAGCCAATTAAAACTAGAGTAGGTGCTAATCTAATGCGTCGCCAACTAAAAATAGAATTATCAAAAACATTAGGGTCGTCACTGCCACCTCCAGCCATTAGTATAAAGCCAAGAGCAATAAATCCTAAGCCAATAAAAAGCCATTTATAGTTCTTTTTACCAAACATAAATTCTTCCTGAGATTGTTGTTTGCGCTTTTTCTCTCCCATAATTTATTTTAATCTATTGCTGAAACTCTCATTTTCAATCCTTTCTACATTCCATATTGCATTAGAAAGGCCCAAGTTCTTTCGTTTGCAAAGTAACAATTTTTAAAGGAAATGGTTTTAATAATACAAATGATCGGTCTTTAAATTTAAAAAACGTTGAGTAGCAATAAATGTGCTTATCCATGTTATTAAAATGCCTATCATGAAAATCCCTACAAATAACCCTGCCACTAATAAAACGTTATTAAGTAACTGTAATTCTGGAAAGGTTTCATTAAGATAATATAGTACTACTCCCATACCTGCAAGTGCAATGATGGCGCCAATAATTCCTAATTGTATGCTTTTCCAAATAAATGGGCGTCGTATAAAACTTTTAGTTGCACCGACCATTTGCATGGTTTTTATAATAAAGCGTTTAGAGTAAACCGCTAATCGTATAGAGCTATTGATCAACAAAACCGCAATCAGAGTAAAAATACCACTAACAATAAGCACCCAAAGCGTAATCTTTTTTACATTGTTAGACATAAGCTCTACTAAGTCATTATCATAACGAATTTCTTCAATAAATGATTTGGTAGATAGCTCTTCTGTGATTTCAGCAAGTGTTTCTTCAGTTACAAAATCGGCCTTTAGATAAACGTCAATTGAATTTTTAAGTGGATTATAGCCAACAAAATCCATGAAATCTTCACCAGTCTCTTCCTTCATAAACTCTGCGGCTTCCTCTTTAGAGACATAGACTGCTTCTTTGGTGTACTCTGCCAAGGCTAAACTCTTTTTTAATTGATTTACTTCAACATCTTTAGCAGTATCTGTTAAGTAAATGGTCATAACTACCTGCTCTTTAAAGTGATCAGCCACTTTTTTAGCATTTAAAACGAGTAAACCCAAACAACCCAGCATAAAAAGAACCAAAGCGATACTAATCACTACAGAGATGTACGATGAAACTAATTTTCGTTTTTGATAGTTATCAAAAGATGTTGCCATGCCTTCTTGTTATGCCGTAAAAATATGAAACAATTTGTATCTCATGTGTAATACCAGCCTTAAACTTTTTATAGTCTTGTAATAAGTTTAAATTTGCAACTTTATTGTGCAGACGAGATAAAAATGAGATATAATTTTAACGACATAGAGTCTAAATGGCAAAAACACTGGGCTGAAAATAAAACCTTTAAAGCGGTTAACGACAGTGCTAAACCAAAGTACTACGTGCTTGATATGTTTCCTTATCCTAGTGGTGCAGGATTGCATGTAGGTCATCCATTGGGTTATATTGCTTCAGATATCTATGCGCGTTACAAAAGGCATAAAGGGTTTAATGTGCTACACCCACAAGGCTATGACAGTTTTGGCCTGCCGGCCGAACAATATGCCATCCAAACTGGTCAACATCCTGCAATAACCACCGAAGAAAATATAAAAACCTATAGACGGCAGTTAGACCAAATAGGCTTTTCATTTGATTGGTCTCGCGAGGTTAGAACTTCAGATCCAAAATACTATAAATGGACACAATGGGTATTTATACAGTTGTTTGAGTCTTGGTACAATTATAAATCTAACAAGGCTGAAAACATTTCAGTATTAATAGATCTTTTTTCTTCAGAAGGTAACAGCAGTATTAATGCTGCCTGCGATGATGATACCGAACAATTTACAGCAGCCCAATGGAATGCTTTTTCCACAGAACAACAGCAGCAAATTCTACTAAAATATAGATTAACTTATTTGGCTGAAGCCGAAGTTAATTGGTGTCCAGCGCTGGGAACTGTTCTCGCCAATGATGAGATTGTTAACGGCGTGTCTGAGCGAGGTGGTCATCCTGTGGTTAGAAAGAAAATGACACAGTGGATGATGCGGATTTCGGCTTATGCAGAACGATTACTGCAAGGATTAGAAACCATTGATTGGCCAGATCCATTAAAAGAAATACAACGCAACTGGATTGGTAAATCGGTTGGTGCACAAGTTGAATTCAATGTCATCCCAACAGAACAGAGCAACGAGGAATCTCCTATTATTTCTGTTTTCACAACAAGACCTGATACCATTTTCGGAGTGTCATTTATGACATTAGCACCAGAGCACGAACTCGTATCAAAAATCACAACGCCAGAGCAAAAAGCAGATGTTGACGCTTATGTTGAAGCCACAGCAAAACGCAGCGAACGCGATCGTATGGCAGATGTAAAAACGATAACAGGTGTCTTTACAGGTACTTATGCTCAGCATCCATTTACCAAAGAACCTATTCCCATCTGGAT
>JABDIQ010000174.1 GCA_013003655.1 Winogradskyella sp.
CCTAAGCTCTTAGTAGGTGCTAAGTCGTTATCTATAAAAGAGTCATCAGACGCGCTGTCTAATCTAATTTCTGGTTTAATGATAAGATCGTCAACAACATAACTGCCTGTTAATGTAGCGGCAAACATGCTAGTATCAGCAACGCCACTACCAATAGCACCAAAGTTGCCATCTTCAACAAAATATTCTGTTCTTAAACCTATGGTAAATGTATCTGAAGTAGAAAATTGAGGGTAAAGAGCTGCGCCTGCAAATCCAGGGCCGTCATCTTCAACTTTTAAATAAGCTGCGTTAATACCTAAAAAGAAATCGTCTGAGACATCAAAGCCTCCTGTAAAATCTACTTCGAAGAATGAAGGATCTAGAAGAATATTAAGATATTGTCCTGAAACCCCAAGTTGTGCGCCTATGGCATAGTCACCTGTAGGATTAAATTCGGTTAGATCCGTATCGTTCATAACACCTAACATTAAACTTACATCATCTGATAACGCAAAGTCCGCTTTTAAACCAGTATGGCTAAATGGACCATATGAAAACAGATATGACGTACTGTAGTTGAAGTTTGCAACAGGAGAAATGACTTCGTATCCTAAAAAGGTGTTAAAATTTCCCATTGTAAGGGTTACGGACTCACTAACATTCCAATAGGCATATAGTTGATTTATAATGTCACCAGTAGCAGAATACATCGGTGAAGCAAAAACGGCGTCAGTTCCACGAGGACCAAATACTAGATCAGCAACAAAACCAACTTTTTCTCCTTCATACGAAGCTACAACATTAGCCATGCCCAGTGCAAAGCCTGGTAAATTAGCAAACGACGACCCCGGAGCAATCGCATTTTCATCATTAGGAGCGGTAAAGTTTGCTCTGTAATAAGCATCTATACTACCACTAAGAGTGAACTTTTTTGAATCTTCGGCTTCCTCTTGTCCATAAAACGTGCATGTTAGAAGCATTAAGCCAATAGTAAATAATTTTTTCATAATTGATTATATTAATATTTATGGTGTAAATCTATATAAAAACATATTATACCCTCAAAAAAATGGGGTACAAAATATAATTTTTATTAATATGATAAAATATACCCCTAAAAAATAGGGGTAGTAAAAAAATAGATATAAAATATGAGAATATGAAAACATCAATTCATGGTTTCTTAATGATTGAACGACTTTTTAAATATTTTTCCAGTCTTGCATGAAAAGTAAGAGGCATTTAATAAAATTCATTAAGTAGCTGATGCCAATATTGCGAATTTAAAGATTGGTAAATTCTTAAGTATCACCCTTAAATATTTCATTATCTAAAATTGAATAGTCTTATTTTATCGATATCATAATAATGCATAGTCGATGATGCTTTATAGACTCTTGCTTAATATATTAGAGGTTAGTTTATTCATTTTTTTGAATTAAAATCAACAGGTATGTTAAAGAAACAAGGATTGTATTTGCCAGAGTTTGAACACGATAATTGTGGTGCTGGTTTTATTTGTAGTCTCACAGGAAAACGTTCTAACGATATTATACATAAAGCTCTAGAAATTCTAGTGAAACTTGAACATAGAGGTGCAGTAAGCTCTGACGGCAAAACAGGCGACGGTGCTGGTATCCTCATTGATATTCCACATAAGTTCTTTAAAATATTTTGTGAGTTTAAATTACCAAAGGCTGGCGAGTATGCTGTAAGTAATGTCTTCTTTCCGCAAAAAGAAAATCAACGTATGTTCTGTATTGAGGCTTTTGAAAATGCCATTAAAGAACAAGGTTTAGTAATTTTAGGCTGGCGAGATGTGCCTGTAGACAGTGATGTTTTAGGTAAAATAGCCAAACAGACTGAGCCATGTATAAAACAAATATTCATAGGAAAAGGGGATAGTACTCAAAACGATTTTGAATTCAATCTCAAATTATTCGCTGCAAGAAAAATTGCAGAACACACCATATACAATTCAAAATTATCAGAACGAGCCTTTTTTTATGTGCCTAGTCTATCTACAAAAATTATAATATATAAAGGTCTATTAATGCCAGAGCATATAAACTTTTATTATAAAGACTTATTCAATGCGGCATTAGATACACGACTTGCTTTAGTGCATCAACGATTTTCTACCAATACATTCCCAACCTGGGATTTGGCCCAGCCTTTTAGATATATCTGTCATAACGGAGAGATCAATACATTAAGAGGTAATGTGTCGCGTATGTTCTCACGCGAAGAAATTATGAATAGTGATTGGTTCGGTGACGATATAAAACGCATATTGCCAACTGTTTTAAGAGGAAAATCAGATTCGGCAACTTTAGATATGGTGGTTGAATTGTTGCTCATTACAGGACGCTCATTACCTGAAGCAATGATGATGTTAGTTCCAGAAGCCTGGGAAAAGAACGATGCAATGTCAGAGGCTAAACGAGCATTTTACGAATACAACTCCTGTGTTATGGAACCTTGGGATGGCCCGGCTTCTATTCCATTTACAGACGGCAACTATATCGGTGCTGTATTAGATAGAAATGGTCTTAGACCTTCTCGATATACCGTTACAAAAAGTGGAAATGTTATTATGTCTTCAGAAACGGGTGTTGTTGATATAGACCCAAAAAATGTGAAGTATCATGGACGATTAGAACCTGGTAAAATGTTTTTGGTCGACATGAATAAAGGACGAATAGTCAATGATGAAGAAATTAAAGAGGAGATTGCCTCAAGGCATCCATATAAAAAGTGGTTGTCTAAAAATTTAGTTCATTTAAGAGACCTTTCTGCAAAAAAAGGCCCAATACTATACAATGAAGTTAATTTGAAGAAACGTGAAATTGTATTTGGATATACCCAAGAAGATCTAAACACCATCATTCTGCCAATGGCTCAATTAGGCAAAGAACCTATTGGTTCAATGGGTAGTGACACACCAATTGCCGTTTTATCAGAAAGACCACAATTACTGTATAATTATTTTAAACAGCTTTTTGCCCAAGTTACTAATCCGCCACTAGATGGTATTCGAGAAGAATTAATTACAGATATAAGTTTAACACTTGGTAAAGACGTAAACCTGTTTGAGATTAATGATGAGCACTGTAAGAAGTTAAAAATCCAGAATCCTGTAATTTCAAAGCACGATCTGGACAAGATAAGAAACTACGATTCTAATCCAGATTTTAAGGTTGAAACTATTTCTATGCTATATGAGGTAGACAGAGGGTTAGATGAGTTAGAACGTGCCTTAGAAAACATGGTTGTTAAAGCTTCAAAATCTATTGATACTGGCGCTAATATTATTATTTTATCAGATAGATATGTGGACGAAACTCACGCTCCAATTCCAGCACTTTTAGCCTGTTCTTACGTCAATCATGCCTTGCATAAATTACAAAAGCGCAGTCAGGTTAGCCTCATTATTGAATCTGCCGAACCTCGAGAAGTGCATCATTTTGCGATGTTGTTTGGTTATGGTGCAAGTGCAGTTAATCCATATATTGTAAATGAAATTGTACAAGAACAGATAGAAAATAGAGACTTATCGGATTTAGAATATCTAGAGGCCATAAAAAACTATAATAAAGCGGTTGGCAAGGGTATATTAAAGGTGATGAACAAAATGGGCGTTTCTACGCTCAACTCTTATAGAGGATCACAGTTGTTTGAATGTATAGGAATCAATACCAAGACTGTTGAAAAATATTTTCCAAATACTCCTACAAGGATACAAGGCATAGGACTGCAAGAAATAGAAAAAGAAATATTTAGAAGGCACAAAAAAGCATTCGCCGCTGGCAATGTGGAAGGAGATATAGAAATTGGTGGTGAATATAGATGGCGAAGAAATCAGGAAAAACATTTGTTCAATCCATTAACTGTAGCCAAACTACAAGAATCTGTAAGGCTAAATAAGGCTTCTACTTATAAGGAGTATGCACAGTTGATCAATGATCAGGCAAAAAGTCTTATGACCATTAGAGGTTTGTTTGAATTTGATAACTACGATCCAATTCCACTTGATGAAGTTGAGTCTTGGACAGAGATTGTTAAGCGATTCAAAACGGGCGCCATGTCGTATGGTTCTATAAGTAAGGAGGCTCATGAAAATCTTGCAATCGCTATGAATAGAATTGGAGGTAAAAGTAATTCTGGCGAAGGCGGAGAAGATCAGGAGCGTTTTTATAAAGATAGTGAAGGTGATTGGCGAAATAGTGCCATTAAACAAGTGGCATCGGGTCGTTTTGGTGTGACGTCAAATTACTTAACCAGTGCTAATGAAATTCAAATTAAAATAGCACAAGGTGCAAAGCCAGGTGAAGGTGGTCAATTACCAGGAGCCAAAGTAAATCCTTCTATAGCCAAAACACGAAATTCAACACCGTATGTTGGCTTAATTTCACCACCACCACATCACGATATTTATTCTATTGAAGATCTCTCTCAATTAATATATGATCTTAAATCTGCCAATAGAGAAGCACGAATCAATGTAAAATTAGTATCTGAAGTTGGTGTGGGAACCGTTGCGGCAGGTGTTGCCAAAGCAAAGGCAGATGTTATACTTATTTCTGGTTTTGATGGTGGTACAGGAGCATCGCCATTAACATCACTGAAGCATGCCGGATTACCATGGGAACTTGGTATTGCTGAAGCGCAACAAACTTTAGTAATGAACGATCTCAGAAGTCGAATTGTACTAGAGTGTGATGGGCAATTAAAAACAGGAAGAGATGTTGCTATTGCCTGTTTGTTGGGTGCCGAAGAATTCGGATTTGCCACAGCTCCACTAGTTGCTTCAGGATGTATAATGATGCGTGTTTGTCATTTAAATACATGTCCTGTTGGTATTGCTACTCAAAACCCAGAGCTACGTAAAAAGTTTCAGGGCAAGCCAGAGCATGTCGTTAACTACATGTATTTTGTCGCACAAGAACTCAGAGAGATTATGGCTCAGCTTGGCTTTAGAACGGTCAATGAAATGGTGGGTCAGGTTCAAAAATTAAATAGAAATAAGGCTATTGAACATTATAAAGCGTCAGGAATAGATCTTACACCTATTTTACAAAAAATAAAAGTCTCAGAAAATGTTGAGGTTTATAACACACAGAAACAAGATCACTTCCTTGAAACACACTTAGATTTTACAATTGTAAAACAAGCTCATCAAGCATTATTTAGAAAACAGCGAACAGATCTAGAACTCAAAATAACTAATAGGGATAGAGCCGTTGGTGCTTTGCTTAGTAATGAAATTTCAAAAATATATGGTGCGCAAGGATTGCCTGATGATACGGTTAATATACAATTTAAAGGATCTGCAGGTCAAAGTTTTGGTGCATTTGCTACAAAGGGCTTAACATTAGTGGTTCATGGTAATACTAATGATTATTTAGGCAAAGGTTTATCAGGAGCAAAACTGGTTATCAAAGTCCCTGAAGAGTGTACTATTGTACCAGAAGATAACATTATAACAGGTAATGTTACCCTTTATGGTGCCACTTCTGGAGAAGTATATATCAATGGTAAAGCAGGAGAGCGATTCTGTGTTCGAAACTCTGGAGCAAAGGCAGTTGTAGAAGGTATAGGTGATCACGGATGTGAATATATGACTGGTGGTGTTGCAGTTATCTTAGGCGAAGTAGGACGAAATTTTGGCGCTGGTATGAGTGGTGGTATTGCGTTTGTATTGGATGAGAATAACACTTTCGAAAAGAACTGCAACGCTACAGATTTAAATATTTCTGGAGTTGAGCTTAACGAGGACGCAATATTACTAAATGACCTCATTGAAAATCATTATCAGGCAACCAGCAGTCCTTTAGCCATAAAGATTCTTGAAAATTGGAGTACATATTTACCAAAATTCAAGAAAGTATTACCTGAAGAATACAGGTTGGCCTTAATAAAATTAGAAAACGAAAAACTTGAAACAGTATAGAGTATGGGAAAGATAACAGGGTTTTTAGAATTTGAAAGACAAGTTGAAGCCTATGAGGCTGTGGATAAAAGAGTAAAAAACTATAAAGAATTTACCGTTCCATTATCGTCTGATGACCTCCAAAAACAGGGAGCTCGCTGCATGGATTGTGGTATACCGTTCTGTCATAGTGGATGTCCCTTAGGCAATCTCATTCCAGATTTTAATGATAAGGTCTATAAAGGTAAATGGAAAGAAGCAGCTGCCATTTTACACTCAACAAATAATTTTCCTGAATTTACAGGACGCTTATGCCCAGCTCCATGTGAAGAAGCATGTGTTTTAGGTATTAACGAAGATCCTGTTACTATTGAGAATATTGAGAAAAATATTGTAGAACAGGCATTTAAGGAAGGTTGGATTAAACCCCAGACACCTCAAAAAAGAACCGATAAAAAAATTGCAGTAGTAGGCTCAGGACCTTCTGGTTTAGCTGCAGCACAGCAACTCAATAGAGCAGGTCATTGGGTAACTGTTTTTGAAAGGGATAGTAAAGTTGGTGGCTTATTGCGTTATGGTATTCCAGATTTTAAAATGGAGAAGCACGTTATTGATAGAAGAATTAAAGTATTAGAAGAAGAAGGAATCGTATTTAAAACAAACACTCAAATAGGTACTGATTTAAAAGCTCAAAAACTACAATCAGACTTTGACGCCGTAGTGTTGTGTACTGGTGCTACTGTACGCCGAAGTATTCCTGTGAAAGGTGCAGACCTAAAAGGAGTGTATCAAGCTATGGACTTTTTGAAACAAAATAATGAACGCGTAGATGGTAAAGATGAGTTTTCTGAGATCATTCACGCCAAAGATAAAAATGTCATTGTCATTGGAGGCGGTGATACAGGATCAGACTGTATAGGTACTTCAAATAGACATGGTGCTAAATCTGTTGTTAATTTCGAAATTTTAGATAAGCCGTCAGTAGGTAGGCCTGCCCATCAACCGTGGCCATATTGGCCAATGAAACTTAGAATAAGTTCCTCCCATAAGGAAGGTGTAGAACGGTTTTTTAGTATTTCTACAAAAGAATTTATTGGAGACAATAAGGGTAATCTAAAAGGACTTATTACTTGTGAAGTAGAGTGGATTTTTAAAGAAGGTGAAAGACCGCAATTAAAGGAAATTCCGAATACAGAAAAACAATGGGATTGTGATATGGTTTTGTTGGCTCTAGGGTTTACTGGTTCAGAGCCTACAGTTGCTGAACAGTTAGGTGTTAATATGGATTTTAGAACTAACATAGAGGCTACTACAAAAGATTATGCCACTAATGTAGCAGGTGTATTCTCTGCTGGTGATGCACGAAGAGGACAATCTCTCATCGTATGGGCAATATCAGAAGGAAGACAAGTGGCGCATCATGTCGATAAGTACTTAATGGGAACCACAAATTTGCCGCTCAAGGATGATAACGATCTTCCAAGGGTATAAAATCAATATTTATTTTAGCTTTTGAGTGTACCATAAAATGTTATTTAAATAACAGAAAATCAAATAGTTAAGTATATAATGCATGGTTTGAATTTAACATAATTTGCGTTTATTCTCTTAAATTAAAATCCATTTCAAATACTTTCGAGTAGTAAAGTATTCAGAATTCTAGATGGCATTAAATAAATACAGCAAAACTGTAACTCAAGATCCCACTCAGCCGGCAGCTCAGGCTATGTTGCATGCAATAGGCCTTACCAAGGATGATTTCTATAAGCCAATCGTTGGTATAGCAAGTACAGGATATGAAGGTAACCCTTGTAATATGCATTTAAATGATCTTGCAAAATTGGTAAAGCAAGGCACTAAGAATGAGGATGTTGTTGGGCTAATATTCAATACCATAGGCGTTAGCGATGGTATTTCAATGGGTACACCAGGTATGAGATATTCATTGCCTTCACGAGATATTATAGCGGATTCAATGGAAACTGTTGTTCAGGCTATGAGTTATGACGGATTAGTAACGGTTGTAGGTTGTGATAAGAATATGCCAGGAGCGCTTATGGCAATGATACGGTTAAACCGTCCTTCAATTTTGGTTTATGGTGGCACTATAGATTCGGGTTGTCATAATGGAAAAAAATTAGATGTTGTTTCAGCGTTCGAAGCTTGGGGAAGCAAAGTTGCTGGCACAATGACCGAAACGGAATACCAGAATATTGTTGAAAAAGCGTGTCCAGGCGCTGGTGCCTGTGGTGGTATGTACACAGCAAATACTATGGCATCTGCTATTGAAGCTCTTGGAATGTCATTACCATTTAATTCGTCTAACCCAGCTTTAAGTGACTCTAAACAGCAAGAATCAGTGAAAGCTGGTGAAGCCATCCGCTTACTTTTAGAAAAAGACATAAAACCATCAGATATAATTACTAGAAATTCACTTGAAAATGCTGTAAGATTGGTCACAATCCTTGGTGGATCGACTAATGCGGTATTACATTTTCTAGCCATAGCTAGAGCAGCTCAAATTGAGTTCACATTAAAAGATTTTCAAACCATAAGTGATAATACACCTTTCTTAGCAGATCTTAAACCAAGTGGAAAATATTTAATGGAAGATGTTCATGCTATAGGAGGAATTCCTGCCGTGATGAAATATCTTCTTAAAAAAGGACTACTGCATGGAGACTGTCTTACTGTAACTGGTAAAACCTTAGCCGAAAATCTACTAGACGTTGATGATCTTAAAAAAGATCAGGATGTCATTAAGCCCATTGAAAGTCCTATAAAAACAACAGGTCATTTAAGAATGCTTTATGGTAACCTAGCAACAGAAGGAAGTGTGGCGAAAATTACAGGTAAAGAAGGACTAATATTTAGAGGGCCAGCTAAAATATTTGAAGGTGAATATGAGGCAAATTCAGGAATAAAAGAAGGCAAGGTTAATAAAGGTGACGTTATTGTAATTAGGTATGAAGGCCCTAAAGGAGGTCCTGGAATGCCCGAAATGTTAAAACCAACTGCTGCCATTATGGGTGCGGGATTAGGTAAAGACGTGGCATTAATCACTGATGGCAGATTTTCAGGAGGTACTCACGGATTCGTAGTAGGCCATATAACACCAGAAGCTCAAGATGGAGGTAACATTGCACTAGTTAAAACAGGTGACATAATCACCATAAATGCCGAAACTAACGCCATCACATTAGAAGTATCAGAGGAAGAATTATTGCGTAGAAAACACAAATGGAAAGCGCCTAACTTAAAATTTAAAAGAGGTGTTTTATATAAGTATGCAAAAACGGTGTCTTCCGCATCCAAAGGATGTGTAACAGACGAATTTTAAAAATGCCAGCATGAAAGAATTTGAAACTATAAAAAAGAATAATACATCTACAAAGATTACTGAAACTATTACTGGTTGTGAAGCCGTAGTGAAATGTTTGCTAGCTGAAGGTGTAGACGTTTTATACGGTTATCCTGGAGGAGCCATTATGCCAGTTTATGATGAGCTTTATAAGTACCAAGATAAAATTCACCATGTACTTACACGTCATGAGCAAGGCGCTACGCATGCTGCCCAAGGTTATGCGCGTATATCAGGTAAAACAGGAGTTGCTATAGCAACCTCTGGGCCTGGAGCAACCAATCTTATAACAGGAATAGCAGATGCACAAATAGATTCAACACCATTGGTTTGTATAACTGGCCAAGTTGGCTCACATCTATTAGGAAGTGATGCGTTTCAGGAAACGGATATCGTTGGTATTTCTACACCAGTTACCAAATGGAATCATCAAATAACCAGTGCATCAGAAATACCTGAGGTTTTTGCAAAAGCCTTTTACATTGCAAGGAGTGGTAGACCAGGGCCAGTATTGATTGATATTACCAAGGATGCTCAATTTGAAACGTTTGAATTTAGCTATGACAAATGTAAAGGTGTAAGAAGCTATAATCCTGTTCCAAATACTGATATAAGCAAGATTGAAGAAGCCGCAACCTTGATCAATTCAGCCAAAAAGCCAATGATTGTTTGGGGACAAGGGGTCATTTTAGGTAAAGCTGAAGAGCAACTTAAAGCAGTCATTGAAAAAGCAAATATACCAGCCGCTTGGACTATTTTAGGTGCATCGGCAATACCAACTTCTCATCCTTTAAATATTGGTATGGTAGGTATGCACGGTAATTATGCACCAAATGTATTAACCAATCAATGCGATGTACTTATTGCAATAGGTATGCGCTTCGATGATAGAGTAACTGGCAACTTAGATACCTATGCAAAACAGGCTAAAGTGATTCATTTTGAAATAGATCCCGCAGAGATTGATAAAAATGTAAAAACTGATGTTGCTGTTCTAGGAGATGCTAAAGCAAGTCTTGAGGCTTTACTTCTATTATTAGATAAGAAAAACCATGACTCCTGGCATCAACAATTTAAAGATTTATATGCAATAGAATACGAGAAGATTATAAAGAACGACCTAAACCCTACGAAAAATGGACTTACTATGGGTGAAGTTCTAAATGAAATTAATAAGCATACTAAAGGTGATGCTGCAATTGTGAGTGATGTAGGTCAGCATCAAATGATAGCATGTCGATATGCAAAATTCAATCAAACAAAAAGTAATATAACTTCAGGTGGTTTGGGCACTATGGGCTTTGCTTTACCTGCCGCTATAGGTGCTAAGATGGCCGCACCAGAACGAGATGTTATAGTTATTGCTGGTGATGGTGGTTATCAAATGAATATTCAAGAGCTTGGTACCATTTTTCAAACCAAAGTGCCAGTAAAAATTGTGATTTTAAATAATGATTTCTTAGGTATGGTTCGTCAATGGCAACAATTATTTTTTGACAAACGCTATGCATCAACAGAAATGGTAAACCCCGATTTTGTAGCCATAGCTAAAGGTTATTTTATTGATGCCAAAAAAGTAACTCAAAGAGAACAACTCAATGCTGCCGTAAAAGAGATGATGGATTGTCAAGGTCCATTTGTTTTAGAAGTTTGTGTAGAAAAGGAGGATAACGTATTTCCCATGATACCAACAGGCGCATCAGTTTCAGATATAAGATTAGAATAATTATGAGTACAGAAGTTCATACATATACAGTTTCCATTTATACCGAAAATAATATTGGGTTACTTAATCGTATTTCAGCAATCTTTCAGCGCAGGCATATCAATGTAGAGAGTATTAACTCGTCAATCTCCGAAATCGATGGTGTTTCAAGATTCACTATAGTTGTCTCTATTTCCGAAGATCAAATGAAAAAGATCATTGGTCAAATAGAAAAACAAGTAGAGGTTATAAAAGCATTTTATCATGCCGAAGAAGATACGATTTATCAGGAATCCTGCTTGTTTAAAATTAAATCTGAATTGTTGTTTGAAGAACGACAAATACAAAATATCATAAAAGACAGTAACGCCAGGATTGTAACAGTAAACAGAGAGTTTTTTGTACTTGAAAAGTCGGGAAGACGACACGAAATTGAATTATTATACCGAGAGCTCAGTGTCTTTGGTATTATGCAATTTACACGATCTGGACGTATAGCAGTGACTAAAGACGAAATGAAAATATCAGAAATGCTACAGGCATTTAACAACTAAATAAACTAAAAGTAATGACAAATTATTTTAACACATTATCATTAAGAGAGCAATTAGAACAATTAGGCAAATGTAGATTCATGGATACATCTGAATTCAAGGACGGAGTAAAAGCACTACAGAATAAAAAAATTGTCATCATTGGTTGTGGAGCACAAGGATTAAATCAGGGTCTTAACATGAGAGATTCTGGATTAGATATTTCTTATGCGTTGAGACAACAAGCTATTGATGAGCAACGAGCATCTTTTAAAAACGCTACAACTAATGATTTTAATGTTGGTACTTATGAGGATCTAATTCCCGATGCAGATGTGGTTTTAAACTTAACTCCAGATAAGCAGCATACTGCAGTAGTTAAGGCTGTAATGCCACTTATGAAAAAAGGAGCAACCTTATCTTATTCTCATGGCTTTAATATCGTTGAAGAAGGTATGCAAATTCGTGAAGATATTACTGTAATCATGGTTGCACCAAAATGTCCAGGAACTGAGGTTAGAGAAGAATATAAACGTGGTTTTGGTGTGCCAACACTTATAGCTGTTCATCCAGAGAATGATCCAGAAAATAAAGGTTTGGCACAAGCGAAAGCCTATGGTGTAGCAACTGGAGGTCATCGTGCTGGTGTTTTAGAATCATCGTTTATCGCTGAGGTTAAATCAGATCTAATGGGTGAGCAAACCATTTTATGTGGCGTACTACAAACGGGTTCAATTTTATGTTTTAATAAAATGATTGAAAACGGTGTTGATGCTAATTATGCTGCCAAACTTATACAGATGGGATGGGAAACGATAACTGAAGCGTTAAAGCATGGTGGTATAACTAATATGATGGATCGCTT
>JABDIQ010000210.1 GCA_013003655.1 Winogradskyella sp.
AACTTACTACATAGTCTGGATTACCGCCACTGATCTCTGTATCCTTGATCGTCAGCTCTATAGACGTAAAACCGTCTGCAACTGCATCATCGCAAACCTCTAAGGGTGTGGGAGCTGTGATCTGGGGATTGCTGTTAACCAAAATATTAAAACTAGATGTTATAAAACATCCACTATTTGTATTATCTACTCTAGTAAAAATTTCTTGAGGATTTGTAATATTGGTATAAGGTGAAACCAACGGATTATTGTTTGCCTGTGCATCAGCATTACTTTCATAATAGGAAACTACAAATTCGGCAGGATTTTGACCCGCCAGAACTGCACCATCAAACTGTGTTAGTTCAATTTCTGTAAAATTTGGAGTAGCGCTACAAATAACAACATCAGGTAAAGAACCAATAAGCGGTAAAGGATTTACTATGAGTTCAATTGTGCCAATACCAAAGCAATCATTTGCATTTTCCGCACGAGCAAAAATAGTTTGTAAAAAGGCAACACTATTGGTGTAATTTAGTGGTAATGGGTTTATTTCAAGTAAAGCATCGTCGTTAGATTGATAATAACTTATAGTTGATCCTGGCGGTAATAGCGGTAGTATTTCAGAACTGGCTTCATTAAGGTTAAAAGCTACAAACCCGTCTGAATCATCATCACAAGTTTCTAATTGAGTATTAGGAATATCTGTTGCGCTTGTTAATAATGTCAATTCCTCGTAATTTGAACATCCAGTAGACTGATTTGTAATTCTTACAAAAATTACTTGAGGATTTATTGTATTTGAATATGAGTTAGAATCTAATGGATTGGTATTAGAAGTAGCGTCACTTAGTGTTAAATAATGCGAAAAACTATAATCACTTAAATTTCCGGATATCAGCATAGTAGCGTTTGCTTCAGTTAAATTATACGCTGTTAATCCATCTGGAATTCCGTCCTCATCACATTGAAATAAACTTGCACTTGTCACCTCTGGCAATGGGTTTACTACCAAATCAACGTTAGATGTGCTGAAACAACTAGTTAATGTATCTTCTAGCCTTACATAAATGGTCTGCAAATTGGCTGAAGTATTTTTGTAGTTACTTATGTTAGTTATTGCATTAGTTCCGTCATTTGCATCAATTGGTGATTCAAAAAATGATACTACCGTATTTGCTTGTCCGTTTATTATATCGGCGTTAAGCGTGGTTAAATCAAAGGACGTAATTCCATTAGTTTGGTCTCCATCAGTATCATCATCACATAATTCATAGGGTGTTAGTGGCGCAATTACGGGTTGCGATTCTACTATAAGATCAAAACTTGTCGTTTCAAAACAATCACCATTTGCTAAACTTTCAACTCTGATAAAAATAGTTTGTGGATTAATTGTATTTGTGAATGGTGATGAAATTGGGTTAAGTCCGGCTTCAGCATCTTCAATTGATAAATGATATGTAACCATATAATCTACATCCGAAAAACTGCCTAATACAACTGGTGTTTGGCTTGCAATATCAAAGCTTCCTTCTCCGTCATTAATAGCATCGTCACATTGAATCATATCTTCAACAGGGCTTGCAACTGAAAGTGCAACGTTTAATGTAAAACTAGCCAAAACAAAACAGGTTTGTGTTGCTGAATCTTCTAATCTTACAAAAATAACCTCACCATCTGCACCTGGATAGTTATCTGGATTAGTGATGGCATTGACATCTGCATCTGCATCTGTTTGAGATGTAAAATATTCAATATTAAAATCTGATGCATTTTGAGATCCTAATATAACAGCATTATTCTGTGTTAGATCAAAATTAGAACTTCCCGTAGAACTACAAGAATTGATATCAACCGGATTGGCTTCTAACACAGGGTTAGTCTTAAACTCCACCAAAATCTCATCTGAAGTTTGGCAAACACCAGAAAACACAATATCTACCGAGTAAACTCCTGGCTCTGTAACGTCTAATGTTGAACCTGTTTCACCTACAATTTCATTACCATTAAAATACCATGTATGTGTTGCAGATTGCACATCTGTATCTAGGGTAATACTGTTACCATCGCAACTTGCGTTACCTGAATCTATTGTAATATCGTCTCCAAGATCACCCCCTAAATCAAAACTACCTGCCTTAATAAATACACCAGAGTCTTGTGCTGCATCTCCATCATCTGCAATCACTAATTTTATAGTATAGTTTTCGCCTGGTGTAACAGGAGATTGAGCAGTAAAAACCGTCGTTCTACCATCAAAAGACATAGGTGGAGCGTTGGGTGGTGTATAGCCACCAAAATATTCTGGATTAACAGCCGCACATGCCGTATTCGCTAAATGTATATTCGTTACAAGAATAGGAATATTGGTTCCTGGCAGAACTGCCAAATTTGTAGTAACGCCATTAGAATCAGTTAAAAGAAAAGCAAATGCATCTGAAAAATCACACTCAAAAGTACCCATATTGTACTCCTCTGATGCCATTAAAAATTCAAAACTAATACTGTTAGCTAAGGGTGTAAAATCAAACTGAATAAATGACGCATTATTAGAGCTAATTCCCAATTCGGCATTGAGATCTGCATCACCTGGCCAAACACCTATTGTACCTTCGCTTAGATTTATATTGTTTGGTCCTCTAGCGTCTGCTGCTCTACCAGACGTTAACAATAACCCATCCTCAAACGGAAACGAGGTACCGTTGCTTATAAAATATCCTATGCCATTTGGTTCGGAGGCACTAAAATCTGTGCCTGTTGAAGAAATTATATTAGAAACTGTTGCACAAGGACTGTTAATCAGCACATCTTGTATTAACTCTTCAGCAGTAAATGTTGTGTCGTCGACGACTAAATTATCACCCAAGACAAATACCGTAATCGTATCCGAATCACTACAGCCTTGAGGATTATCATCTTGTGCCGTAAAGG
>JABDIQ010000284.1 GCA_013003655.1 Winogradskyella sp.
AAGCCAAACGAGAACCAAATACGTTTAAAATCTACTTTACTACGCGCTGTAGTCAACGATAAGATACTGCGTTGATGAACAAATTTTACAAGTAAAAACAATAGACCAAGTAATACTGCAAAAGGCAACAAATTTATAATCAGAGACAAATTTGGTGGTATGCTTTTCATAAGTTCATAGGCCGCATCCATATCTTCAGGCGAAGAAAATAGGTAGACAATGAAGTTTAAAACAAAAATACCAGCCACTACCGCAGATGTTAATAAAAACATCCAAAACTCTCGTTTACCTTTATAGGCCTGTTGAATATAATTCATAGTTATAGTTTAAAATACCATGGTTGTGATTCCTCATAATATAATGCGCCTTGCTTTACGTTTAGAGGTGAATCAAAATTATTAGTAAATAGTGCTCCTGTTCCAAGACCTTGATACATTTTATTATTTAAAGTATACGTCCATTGGGCAATAGCATTAAGTCCTACATTACTTTCTAAAGCACTAGTAATCCACCAGTTGATACCTAATTTTTCAGCACAGTTAATCCAATCGTTGCTTTTACTAAAACCACCAACTAAGCTGGGTTTTAATATAATGTATTGTGGTTTTACTTGCTCTAAAAGTATGTTTTTGTCTGACTTATCGAAAATACCAATTAATTCTTCATCTAGCGCAATGGGTAATGGTGATTTTATACACAATTCTGCCATTTCACTAATTTGTTTCGGTTGTATCGGCTGCTCAATGGAATGTAAGTTTAAATCCGATAGTCGCTTTAGCTTCTCTAATGCATCATCAGGACTAAACGCACCATTGGCATCAACGCGTATTTCTATATCGTTTGCTGTAAAATTTTTACGAATGAAATTAATTAGATCAAGCTCTTTATTAAAATCTATAGCACCAATTTTTAGCTTAATGCATTTAAAACCAGAAGCAATCTTATCCGTTATTTGCTTATTCATAAAGTCCGCAGATCCCATCCACACCAACCCATTTATAGCTATACTATCTTCACCTTTGACAAACTTAGAAGAAAAAACATGAAACGGATCATTAGCGTTTAAGGATAAAAATGCCGTTTCTAAACCAAATTGTATACTCGGAAATTCCTTTAAAGCGTCTAACAATTCGCTACGGTCTAATTGAATGTTTTCACATACCCATTTTAATTTGGACTCGTAATCTGGCCGATCATCAACAGACAGTCCTCTTAATAGTCCGCATTCTCCGTAGCCTACGTTATCACCATCTTTAAGACTTATAAACCAGGTTTCCTTAGTAGTTAGTACACCTCTTGAGGTGCCACTTGGTTGTTTAAATTGAAGTATGTAGCGATGATATGAAGCATCCATGTAAATCGTTCCGCTTAAATTTTGTGGTGCATACTAAATTGTAGTTGACCTTTGCCAGCTCCATTAGTCTTTTGGTTCATCCATCCCAACTGAAATCTTATTTTATTTGTTAATGCATAGCCTACTCCTAAATAGGTACGGTTTCTGTCAAAATATTCCACTTCTCTTCCATCACCAATGTCTTTTTGACCATTAACAAACAGTTCGTTGTAAAGTGCTATATAAATTGCTTTTTCTTCTAAGACTGTTGTATTTAGTGGAATATTTAAGAAGAGATTATATCTATATCGTGTTCTGAAATCTTGTCCCTCTACAAATCGTTGTTCATATCTAAAACGATGTGTTAAATGAAATCGTTTGCCTAATGTTTGAGGGAATAGAGCCTCTTGGTAAATTCGGCTTTCTACAGAATTTGAAGTGCTTTCCCCTAATTGACCAGTAGTAATATGCCCATAGCCCAAGGTAAATAAAACGCCAGCGTCTTTAGGTGCATAAGTGAAACCAGATCGCAGTAACAATTGCTCTAGGTCACCAATAATATTCCAATTTCTATATTGAAAATCTCCTTGAATACCAAACTCACTATTTTTAAACTGGTGATTATAAAAATACATATACCAAGCACCAGTTTGATTTTCATTTTGACCTAAAGTCTTAGAAGTACCTATAAAAAAGAAGACGCTAAAAAGCGTCATACTCACTACCTTCCTCATCGTAAAATAATTCATCTCCATTTGATTTTTACAAACTTGTATAAGCAACTTCTATGATTTTAAAAAATTACTTAATTTGAACTCAAATATCGCAGTAAATGCCAGATTTTCCAAATATTATCCTCTACGCTATTCCATTTTTTATTTTGGCGATGCTACTAGAACTATATGTGACAGCAAAAATGCATATGAATAGCTATGAGTTAAAAGATTCCTTTTCTTCCATAGCAATGGGTTTGGGCAATGTAATTCTTGGCTTTTTTAGTAAAGCTTTAGTATTAGTAGTTTTTCTATGGGTTTACGAAAACTATCGTTTTTTTACGATTCCTATAACATGGTGGAGTTTTATCCTTTTATTTTTTGCTGATGACATTTCGTATTACTGGTTTCATAGAATTTCGCATCAGTGCCGTATTTTTTGGGCATCGCACGTTGTTCATCATTCATCTCAACATTACAACCTAAGTACTGCGCTTAGACAAACATGGTCTGGTGGATTCTATACATTCATTTTTTGGCTATGGTTGCCGTTGTTAGGGTTTCATCCAGCTATGATTTTATTGCAAATGTCTATTAGCCTTTTATATCAATTTTGGATTCATACTGAAGCCATTGACAAAATGCCAAGTTGGTTTGAAGCCGTTATGAATACACCATCACATCATCGTGTACACCATGGAAGCAATCCTATTTATTTAGACCGAAATCATGCAGGTATTTTAATTATTTGGGATAAGTTATTTGGAACCTTTCAGCCTGAACTTAGCAAGGTAAAAGTAACGTATGGACTAACAACTAACATCAAGACTTACAATCCTATAAAAATTGCTTTTATTGAATGGTTGCAAATGTTTAAAGAAGCTTTTAGCGGTAAAAAATCTATTAAAGACCGCTTTTCTTATCTCATAAAACCACCAGGTTGGAAACACGATGGTAGCGGTAAAGTTGCTCATCAACTTAGAAAGGATTGGCTAGATTCAAGAAAAAATTTATAGTTCAACGCTGTCGCCAATCTCTAAGAGCATTAGGTCCTTATCTTTATCAAAAAACTTGCGTTTGGCGTCTTCATGGTCAATTTCTATATAGCCAAAAGTATCGTAGTGGTAACCTAATACCTTATCGCATTCAATGAAGTCACTTGCAATAATTGCATCCTCTACTCCCATTGTAAAATTATCACCTATAGGCAAAATAGCTAAATCTAAAGTCGTTTGCATTGGTATTAGTTTCATATCCATGGTTAATGCTGTATCACCAGCAATATAAATGGTCTTATGTTCGCCTTCAATAATAAAACCACCTGGTTGACCTCCATATTTACCATCTGGGAATGAGGAAGTATGTATTGCATTTACATATTTTAAATTTCCAAATTCAAAATCCCAAGACCCACCATGATTCATGGGATGACCTTCAAAACCTAAATTTTGGTAATGTGTTACAATTTCATAATTAGAAACTATAGTGGCACCAGAAGATTTAGCAATAGCTTCAACATCTAAAATATGATCTTGATGGGCATGAGTGAGTAAAATAAAATCTGGATTTAATGATGAAATGTCAATATGTTTTGCCTTAGGATTACCCGTAATAAAAGGGTCGACTAAAATAAAAAGATCCTTAATTTGTATGCCTAGAGTAGCGTGGCCGTAAAATGTAATTTTCATAGAGCAGTTATTTACTCTTAAAATTACAAAGTTTTATTAAACTGAAAAGAATTATTGACCGATTTAATAAAGGATATAACCTAACCCTAATAGCAATGAAAATACAAATGTGGTTAGTGCTAAAATCTTTAATTGTCCATCAAAATCTGAGGCTTTACTTGCCTTCTTTATGGCCTGTAAATGCAGCAAAAGTGGTACGAAAGCGATAAAGAATAATAGATTATAAGGCTCTACATAATACAGTATGGCAAAAAGGGTAGAGATCACCATAGCACTAATTATTAAAAAATAATGATATTGCTTTGCTTTATTAATTCCTAATTTTACGGCCATTGTTATTTTTCCAGATGACTTGTCTGATTCTAAATCTCGCATATTATTAAGATTAAGCACTCCAACACTTAACAAACCTAACGCTACTGCTGGTAAAAACACAAGATGATCTAATTGTTTGGTGAACAAAAGATAACTCCCTATTACACTTATAAATCCAAAAAATATAAAAACAAATACATCACCTAGAGCTCGGTATCCGTAAGGCGAGTCTCCCATAGTATAGTGCAAGGCTGCATAAACTGATAAGACGCCAAGTGCAACAAACAAGAGTATAAATAAATAGTTGTTCCACCCAAAGGCTGCGTATATCAGTGCCAAGACAAGAAAAATGATGATAATGATATTAACTTTAATAGCTTCAAACATTTCATCTGGCGTAATTTTTCCACTTTGTATGGCTCGTTGTGGTCCAACTCGGTTGTGGTTATCTGTTCCACGCAGGCCGTCTCCATAATCGTTTGCTAGATTAGAAAGAATTTGAAGACTTACTGTGGTAAGTATTGCAATTATAAAAACCACCAGGTTAAATGCTCCGTTATAATGTGCCATACAGGCACCTATAACTATACCTGATATTGAAAGTGGTAACGTGCGTAGTCTCATGGCTGAAAGCCATGGTCTAATTTTCCTCATTGAATCAATTCATTAATTACGGAATCCATTTTTTATCGAAATTCGGTTTTCGTTTTTCTAAAAATGCATCCCTTCCCTCTTTAGCTTCGTCTGTCATGTAGGCTAGGCGTGTAGCCTCACCTGCAAATACTTGCTGTCCTACCATACCATCGTCCGTTAAATTCATTGCAAATTTTAACATCTTTATTGATGTTGGTGATTTTGCTAGTATTTCTTGTGCCCATTGATAGGCCGTCTCTTCTAATTTATCGTGATCTACTACTGCATTGACCATTCCCATTTCAAAAGCATCTTGTGCCGAATAGTTTCTTCCTAAAAAGAAAATTTCTCTTGCTTTCTTTTGGCCAACCATTTTTGCTAAATATGCCGATCCATAACCGCCATCAAAACTTGTAACATCCGCATCGGTTTGCTTAAAAATGGCATGTTCTTTACTTGCCAGAGTAAGATCGCAAACCACGTGTAAACTGTGGCCACCACCTACAGCCCAACCTGGAACCACGGCAATAACCACCTTTGGCATAAATCGTATTAAACGTTGTACTTCTAATATGTTTAATCTATGGTAACCATCGTCGCCAACATAGCCTTGATGACCTCTAGCTTTTTGATCACCACCAGAGCAAAAGCTCCAAACACCATCCTTTGTAGATGGTCCTTCGGCACTTAAAAGTATTGCACCAATAGACGTGTCTTCATTAGCATCATAAAATGCATCATATAACTCTGATGTTGTCTGAGGGCGGAAGGCATTTCTTACATCTGGTCTGTTAAATGCTATACGTGCAACTCCATTACATTTATGATATGTAATATCCTCGTAAGTTTTTGCAACGTTCCACGCAATTTCACTCATATTATTCAACAATTTAAGTGCAAAAGTAAGGAATTAATAATAATGGTCTAAGCCTTTTTTATCTATTGTCGAAGCGTTAAAATAATTCTATTTTTGCCCTTTATTTTTTCCCATGACCATCACAGAATCTTATTTAAATAAATTAACCTACATACATCACAAAACTTCAATTGGTGATGTTTATTTTTTTGAAAACTTCTTTATTGGAGAATTTTATGAAGGTTTAGATCTTAACTTTGAGAATTTTGAAGAAGTGACTCATCTTATAAAGCGTTATTACCAAAACAAACCATTTGGCTTTATAGCAAATAGAATCAACTCATACGCTATAAAACTAGAAGATGCGGAGAAATTCAATAAAACCTTTCCTGGACTGAAAGCATACGCTATAGTTATATACAATCCTATAAGTGAAAAAGTCTTTGAAATTGAAAATCATTTTTTCAATTTTAATAGAAAGTGCTTTAAAGATATTTCGTCAGCAACCAAATGGGTGCAGGACGTTCTTAACAGGTAAACCTTTTTTACTTTAAATAAATACCGTCAGGTTTTATATCAATCTGTCTATCTTTGTAAAGATGGCCAATAGCTTTCTTGAAATTTTTCTTACTCATTTTCAATGTTTCTTTAATGTCCTCAGGAGACGATTTGTCGTGCAATGGTAAGAATCCTTCATGATCCTTGAGTTCTGTAAGAATATAATTTGCGTTAGGCTCTATAGTTCTATAGCCTACTTGACCCAGTGTAATGTCTAACTTATTATCGTGTCTTATTTTTTTAACTATACCCTTAAGACGGTCGCCAATATTAAGATCTTGATAAATGTCATCCTTATAGATAAGTCCTAAATGTGTTTTATTAACGATAACATTCATGCCTATTTCGGAAGGGTGAGAAATAATGAGATCTACTTCTTCAAACTGTTCCACAGTAAGTTCCTTATTACTTAAAAACCGATTGGTTTTACTAGATGCTACCAATCGTTCTGTGTCTTCATCTAAATAGCAATGAACAAGGTACCATCCTCCTACTTTCATTTTAAATGCTTGTTCTTTAAACGGACAGAAAAGTTCTTTTACCAATCCCCAATCTAAGAACGCCCCAAATGAGGTTACAGCATTACAGCGTAACAAGGCAAAATCTCCTTTGAGTATATAGGGATTATCTGTCGTAGCAACAGGACGCTCCTCATTATCTAAATATACAAATACTTCGATCTCGTCGCCGATTTCAAATTGTTCTGGGACATATCGATTGGGTAACAACACTTCATTGTCGTCCTCATCACCTAAAAATAATCCTGGTTCAGTATCTCTAAGGATTATTAATTTGTTGTATTCACCTAAATTCATCATGCTGCAAAGGTAATGATATTAAATACTAAGCATAAAAAAAGCGCTGTAATTATACTATAATTACAACGCTAAATATCTTTATTAGAATCTTATTTGTAAACAGATTCTTTTTTAAAATGCTTCGCTAACAAATAATAGATCACCGCTCTATATTTGTTTCTATTTGAACGACCATATTTTTCAATGACTGCATCAATAGCCTTATCTAAACTAGCATCATTCTTTAATCCTAATTTCTTTATTAAGAAGTTATTTTTTACGGTTGCTAATTCTTTGTCGTCAGATCCTGAAACGGTTGCAGCATCTGCATTATAAATTGAAGGTCCTAATCCCACAGTTACTTTTTTCAGTAAGTCCATGTCAGGATTTACGCCACATTTTTCTTTTAAATCAGCTGCGTATTTTGCAATTAATTCGTCTCTTTTACTCATTGTTAATGTTTTTTAGGTTAAAGATTGTTTTGTTAAATATACTTAATATAAAGACACAGGAAAAGTGGCTAGGTCACAACTTAACTCAAATTTCATTTAATAAACTTAAAATAATCAAGTAAAATTTTATCATTTAGCCTATCTGGCGTGTAAATCTCTAAAAGTTTTGGTGCTTTACTCTTTGCATAAAAAGTAGTTAAAGCATCGGAAAGTGAACTTTTGGAATCAGCACTACAATAATCAAAACCGTACATTTTACATAGGTGTTTAGCCGAAAGCTGATGTTTTGTTTCAAAATAGGTGTCAAAGTTTTCGGTGTCCTTATGCCCTGGTAGAATTCTAAAAATTCCACCACCTTGATTATTTATAACAATTATTCTAAAGTCATTTCTTACGTAATTATTCCAGAGCGCATTACTGTCGTAAAAGAAGCTAAGATCTCCGGTAATAAATGTTGTTCTATTAGAGTGAACGACTGCAGCACCTATTGCCGTACTAGTGCTCCCGTCAATACCACTAGTTCCACGATTACAAAAGACACTTACATTATTTGGTATTTGAAATAATTGAGTATAGCGTATTGCTGAACTATTTCCTACTTGAAGTTGAGAGTCGCCAGGTAGGTGCATTAACAGCATATTAAAAACCATAAAGTCTGAATATGGTATATTGCTTAGATACTCTTGATGCTTTTTTAAACGGTAATTATTAACCGTTTTCCATTTAGGTTTATAATCACTTTTAGAATAATGAGTAGCCTCAGTTAAAAACATTTTTAAAAACTCATTTGGCTGAGCTTTAATATGTTTTGACAGACTGAAAAAGGTATCGTTAGACCTGTATTCGTCTACATGCCAATGATGCTTTGGTTTATATTTTCTCAAAAATGCCTTGATGCGTTTTGAGACTATCATTCCTCCAAAAGTTAACAATATATCTGGTTGTAGTTCTTTAAACTCCGCTTCATTGAGAGGCGTAATGAGCTGGTCTATACTAGAAAAGAATTCTGGATGATGTAAGTTTGATGTGGTTTCGGTTAAAACTACAACACTATCATCTTCTGCAAGGTCGTCTAACCATTTTTGCTCAATATTATTAGGCGATTGAACGCCAACCAAAATCATCTTTTTCTTTGCGGCATGCCATTGATCTACGCAATAAGATATATCGTAATCATCTAGGACTGATTTTGGTAGCTCTAATTCTTTTGGCACTAAGTGAACTTGTGGCTCATTTACGGTATCATATAAAGGCTCATCAAAAGGCACATTTAAATGAACAGGCGCACTCTTAAAAACAGCCATGTGTAGCGCACTTTCTATTTCAGTTGTGTTAAATTCTTGTATATCTTTCTGAATACCGAGAAAGCGTTCTAATTTATTTTCAAGATTTTTTAATATGGGTAACTCTTCAGCTATAGGAATGTTATTTTCGTCCTTTATATCTAATCTTAAATTTACAGAGTAGACTACATGTTTACCGTAAACATCTTTTTGCTTTATGGTTTGCCCATCACCAATATCAATAAGATGCTTTGGTCTATCAGCCGATAAGACCACTAATGGAATATTACTGTAATAGGCTTCTGAAATTGCTGGATAGTAATTTAGCAATGCACTCCCAGATGTACACACAAGTGCTACAGGACGCTTTAATTGTTGGG
>JABDIQ010000290.1 GCA_013003655.1 Winogradskyella sp.
TCCTTTAACTCTTTTAACAATTGAAGTTGAATCTGAACATCTTTTCGATTTTCATTCCAATTATTAATAGAAAGAGCAATTAAAATTCCAAATACGACAAGAATAATTTCTCCAAAAGCATATTTTACATACTTTCCTGTTTTATTTTTCTCCATAAGGTCAAATCCTATTTTTCGAAAGAATTTTTTCATTGGTTAATGGTTGGTCATAATGAAGCACAACGTGTTCGTGTATGGTTTCGTGCGGATTTCAGCCGAGCGCTTTGCGATCGGATGAGCCTGACTTCTTTCTCCGAAGCGTAAGCGAAGGAGAATCAGGCGAAAATTCGCAGTGCAGAAAAGTGCGAGAGCTTCGTGTTCGTACTTTTCGGCGAAACTAATATACGATAATGTAGGAATTGTTTCTTGTCTTAACCAACAGGCCGCATGAAGTATACACGTTGTTGGCATTTGGCAAATCAATCAAGATTCTTCTCTTCATAAACTCCATCAGAAACAATATCCTCAGAGACTAGAAGCTCATCTACATAGTTTCTATATTCTTCAAAGAAAATAGATTTTCGTGATTTCCAATAAAGTTTAAACCCAGGTTGGTCCTTTACTCCATAAACAACTTGATTTAATGACTTTGGAATTCTTTCATCTAATGTCCCTTCTAAGGAAAGATAATAGCTGTTTTGAAAGGCAAGGAAAAGACCATGAAAATTATAGATGTGTTGTATTCTTTCTTCTTTAGTCATGGATTCTGGATTTGCAAGAAACCTATAAAAACCTTTGCTTGCTTCCGAATTTGAGCCCATTGTTACATACCAATTTGTCATGGTATCTATTGTGGCAGTTGCAGTAGATGATCTTGTTGCTTTTGTATTCTCTTTCAATTGTATTCCTACAAAAACCAATGATATTAAAATAGCGATTCCGCCTAATATCTCTACTAATAATGCTATTTTTTTAATTTTCATATGCTTGATGCCAACTCAGGGTTAAACGTAGTTCTGGTTAGAGAATGAAAAGATAATAAATTCTGTAACAATAATTTGAGAATTGTACTTCGATATACTCTCATATTATTGGTTATCAATTAGCTTCGCAAAGCGAA